>NZ_JANOJV010000106.1:0-21976 GCF_031418915.1 Chamaesiphon sp. VAR_48_metabat_135_sub
CGTCAATGCAGTTGTCGGTCAAATGCAGCAACAAGTACAACAAGTTAGTGGCAATCTCACTTCGATCCCTGACGAATCGATCTCACCTCCACCACCGCCCCCAGAATTAACAACTCCCGTAGAAGTAATAACACCTGTCGATTTAACAACTCCCAACTCCCACACTTCGACTACGCTCAGTGCAAGCCTCCCAACTCCTAACTCCCAACTCCCAACTCCCAACTCCCAACTCCCCCCTCCCCCACCATTCCCAAAACTAGAATACAAATCCGACGATCCCTGGAGTAATAATCTGCTTGCCAGTAACGAACAAGTGCTTCCAGAGACAGCTAACACGCCCGATCGAGGAGTTTAATCGCCAATGACTAGAATTACCAACTTATACACCGATGGAGCCTGCTCGGGCAATCCTGGCCCGGGTGGTTGGGCGACAGTTGCTTACTTCGATGATGGTAGCTGTCACGAGTTGGGCGGACGAGATGGCGCGACAACCAATAATCGGATGGAAATGCAAGCCGCAATTTCCGCGCTCGAATTTTTTGTCAGTACCAAGCAAACCCAACAATGTATTCTCTATACCGATAGTGAATACCTGATCAAAGGGATCACCCAATGGGTGAAAGGTTGGAAGAAAAAAGACTGGAAAACCGCTGCTGGTAAACCTGTGCTCAATCAGGACTTGTGGGAAACACTCGACAGGCTCGATCGACAAGTCCAATCCCAAACCAAAGTCCCTGTCGCCTGGACGCACGTTCGTGGTCATTCTGGCAATGTGGGTAACGAACGCTGTGACACGATCGCTAGAGGGTTTTCTAGCGGTCAGCCACCCCAACTGCGGCAACATTCTACAATAGAGGCATCAGAGCCATCTCCCGTGCAGCATCTGCCAACTCGTTTAGTACCTATTCCCTCTCCTCCCGATCTGCAAATTGTCCCAATGATAGAAGAACAGACTATTCATCCCGATAGTAACGAACACATCCCCCGCGAAGTCCGAGTTGCCCATCTCCACCACTTAATCGATACGTTACGGATCGCTGATGAAATCGCTAAAGGTAGTTATCTAATTGCCAGCTCCGAACTCGCCGATCTGATGGATATCAATGCCAGTGCTGTCACCAGTCGTGGCGACAGATGGGCATGGCGCAATTGGATCGTTTCCAGAGTCCGCCGTGAAGGTAATCAGATTCTGTGGCAATTGGAGCGGGTTGATGATTAAAAAGTTGAAAGTTGAAAGCGATTCGCGCACGCCGTTGTTCCCCGACGGTTTGCGGATGCGCGCTCCTCGGCTTTGCCGAGGGTTTAGCGCACCAAGCAGCGAAAAGTGCTGATGGTCGGGTGACCCGCCCAGTGGTCTTGGGGTTTCCCCTGTCTTGTCTTGTCGTTTTCTTATTCGGGGGGAACCCTAGACATAAAAACGCCGCAAGTGGAGCACCTTTTCAAGAGAGCTATACAAAAAAGGTCAGAGACAAGGTAATCAAAACACTTAACAACCCTAGACAAGCAGATGTATGATCTAGAAAGTTATCTAGCTACACTTTCAACTGGAGTAGTGTTTGAAAATCCCAAACACTACTACCAAGAAGCTGCCAAACTCAAGCGATTGCAAAAACAACTATCTAGAAAGAAAAAGGGTAGCAATCGTAGATTTAAAGCCAGAATGAAAGTAGCTCGTCAACACAATCGAATTGCCAATCTCCGCAATAATACTCTGCATCACATTACTACTTATTTAAGCAAAAACCACGCCAAAGTAGTAATTGAAGATCTAAATGTAGCGGGGATGATGGCTAATCATAAGTTAGCTAAAGCAATTGCTGATTGTGGATTTCATGAATTCAGACGGCAAATAGAATATAAATGCCGGAAATTTGGTTCCGAACTAATGGTAATTAGTCGGTGGTATCCAAGCTCTAAAACTTGTTCTACTTGTGGAAATATTCAGGATATGCCGCTCGAAAAACGCACGTATGATTGTTGCTCGTGCGGCATATCTATCGACTGCGATCTGAATGCCAGTCTGAACATATCGAGGTTGGCTTAACCTTGAATGCTTGTTGAGGGATAGCTGCTCCGATGCCCCCTGTGAAACGAGAATTAATGACTAGACTTGTCTAGGATTTATATAGCAGCTACAGTTTCCTACCTCGATCGACAGCAGCGGTTTGGATGGCAATATTTATTAGAGATCGCAGCCAGATCGAGGCACCTAAGCTAGCAATTATCCAAAGTGAAAAAGACCATAATGGATGAGTAGAGATTAATAAAATTGCAGAGATCGAGCTAAATCCAGTCAGGCAGAGATAGATGAGATTATAGATGGCTAAATAAACTCGTCGGATCGCTCGATCGGTTGCTTGCGATCTCCTCGATATTTCGAGTTCGCTTTGTTCCAATCGTTGTTCTAGTCTTTTAATTAATAATTCATTGGCACTAGGTTGAGTTAGTTTATATTTGAGATAACTAGTTGCTTGTTTGCCAAGTTTACCGACAATATTGCCGCGCTCGGCGATTGCGACACTTCTAATAAAGGGTTGAGCGGCGGCGACGAGATTATAGTTGGGATCTAATGTTCTAGCAATGCCGTCGAGCGTAGATAAAGCTTTGATAATAAAGCTCATTTCTGGCGACATCTGGAATGGTTGTTGGATAAAAAGTGTGGTAATTTCACTCTTGATCTGCTCGAACTCTTTGACATCTACTGGTCGGTCGGTAAACCGTTCCAGCATAAAATCAATGACTCGTTTAATCGGGCGCATATCCTCACCTCGCACGATCAATCCTAGCTCGATTAAGTTATCGGTGACAGCAACACCATCCTTTTTCATTACCGCCCAAAACGTCTCA
Organism: Chamaesiphon sp. VAR_48_metabat_135_sub; assembly: GCF_031418915.1. Lineage (NCBI taxonomy): Bacteria > Bacillati > Cyanobacteriota > Cyanophyceae > Gomontiellales > Chamaesiphonaceae > Chamaesiphon > Chamaesiphon sp. VAR_48_metabat_135_sub. The sequence continues at coordinate 2,848 of NZ_JANOJV010000106.1, forward strand.
ATCATCCGATCTGTAGAGATATGTTTTAACTCTGCCATCATTCCAAAATCATAGACGACTAATTTCCCATCGGCCATAATTGCCATATTCCCAGGATGTGGATCGGCTTGAAAAAAACCATCTATTAATAGTTGTTTGAGGTAACAACAGATGCCGATTTGATTGATTTGTTTGGGGTTGAAACCACAGGCTTCTAATGTGACTCGATCGTCAATTTTAATGCCAGGTAAATAACTCATCGTTAATACCTTTTCAGTCGTATATTTCCAGTGAATTTCAGGCGCAACAACTAGCTTACTAGTCTTGAAGTTTGTGCGAAATCTATCAGCATTTTTCCCTTCTTTTTTATAATCTATTTCTTGAAATAGGAGTGTAAAAAATTCCTGATAAATAGCTCTCAATTCCATCGATCTTTTTTTCGGTAATAATCGATCGACCCACCATAATAATCGATCGATTACTTGAAAATCTAGCTCGAATAATTGTTGGAGACCAGGACGTTGAATTTTAATCACAACCGCTGCACCAGTCCTTAATTTAGCCCGATGCACCTGTCCCAAACTAGCCGCCGCAATCGGAATTTCATCAAATTCAGCAAATAATGTTTCGATGTTTGCACCCAATTCTGATTCGATAATCCTAATTGCTTCGGCGACACTAAACGCAGGTACGCGATCTTGTAATTGACTGAGAGTTTCCGTGTAGATTGGCGGAAAAAAGTCAACTCTAGTCGATAAAGATTGACCAATCTTAATAAAAGTTGGCCCTAAGCCGATCGCGGTATTAACCAACTTTTGAGCTTGGCGACGATGATATCGATCGTTTTTGCTCGGGAAAAGAAAATCTCGCAACAAATCCAACCCCAAGCCAATCGCCGCCGTAAAAATATCGAATTGTCTAGCTTGAGGTGAATATTTAGCTCTTTGCCAACGAAAGCGAGTAGGTTGACTCCGATCGGTAGCGACTACAGATGGGGGCAATATTGAGGGTATTTGCCTTTGGGATCTGAATCTCCACATAGCGGATGGCTTCCTCAAGTTAGTGATATTCGATTACGGTTGGGATGGTAACAGTAAAACAGGTTTTGGCGATGCCCCCTTCTACTAAATTACTGGTGACAGCAATCGTCCCTCTCATGTGGTCTACCATCGATTTAACTAGAGCTAAACCTAAACCAGTACCAGCGATCGCTTGCTTTGTAGCACCAGCTCCACGCCTAAATCGATCGAATAGATTGGGCAAATCTTCACTGGAAATCGGCTTACTCAGATTGCTAACCAGCACGATTACCCGTTCTGACTCGATCGTGAGCCAGACTTCCACCATCGTCTGGGGCAGGGCGAATTTCCCCGCGTTGATCAGTAATTCCTCCACAATATGCTTGAGACTATCAGCATCAGTTTGGATTTCGGGCGATACCTGCGGTAGATGGAGCGATAGTTCTAGTGATTTACTATCTAACCATCGATCGGCAACAAAAGTCGCCTGCTCGGAGATAAATGGATTCAGCGCAATCTGTTGGGGTCGAAATTCTAACTGCTTGGATTCCAATTGCTGGAATTTGAGTAGATCGTTAATTAGTTTGATTTCCCGCTGACACTGCTCGTCTAAGATGTCTAGATACTGTTGACGGCGATCTGGATCGATACCTGACTGACGCAACATCTTAATCGCTAGAGACATACTCGTCAGCGGTGTCCGTAACTCATGCCCGATCGTACTAATAAACTCATCTTTGAGTTCGTTGGCTTGGCGTAATTTTTCCATCTGTTTGCGGCCAGCTTCATGTAACTTGACCTGAAGTTGGAGGCTAGTTTGCACTTGGGATGTGCGGATTGCCACAGCAGTACGAGCTTGTTTGAGCGATCTTTTTTGGATTCTCGCGAGGGCAATTTGATAAATCTGGCATTGGAGTAATTTTAATTCGACTGGATGCCAACGACGAGAACGATCGTGCTGGAGCACCAACCAACCCCACACGGCTTCCGCAGGTGGACGATCTGGATTTGTAGCTCCCATCAAGGGGATCATCGCAATACTTGGTAATCGATCGTCTTGAAAAATCAGTCGATCGATCGATGTCGTCCGATCGTTGCCATCAAAGATGGTCGGCTTGGGAGCATTTGCTAGTGCCGTTTGGCACAAGTGAGAATGCTCTAAGAGGAAGGTGGGTGGGATTGTCGGTCGATCTTTGCGACTGTCGATCGTCGTGACAATCTGAACTTGGGTACTAGTTTTCCGCACTAGCGATGATTCGCTGGGTGGCTGGATCGTAGTACTGGAGGTATTGTTAGCATCCGGTAGTTGAAATGTATTATGTTGTTTGGGCAGATCGCTAGTTTTGAGAGTCAAAACTAATCCGCGTTTTAGTTCTAATGCTTCTACCATATCGGATACGGCAATTTCAAACAGCCGAGCGATCGGCTGATTTTCGACAATTGCCTGAGTCAGTTGATAGTGTAATTTAGGGTAAATTTTGGAGATCTGTGCTTGTACCTGAAGATCTTCTTCAATTAGAGCAGCACCAACGTATTCAGACACCATCTGAAATACCAATTTGGTTTCGCGGTACCATTCCACCCCTTTTGTCGCTAATACCAAGCAGCCAGTTACTTCTTCCTGGTCGCGGGTTTCTACGACCATGACCTGATAATCAGCCAGTAGTGGCATTTTCCACTGAGTTGGGGTCGCAGCCGTGGGCGGCTCGTAATGGGGTAATTGACTGGAGATAGAATGGGTTCGATGGCTAACACAGGCACTAGCAGCAACCCGCACTACACCTGGCGATAGGTATTGCAGTACCCAGCAGCCATCGGCTGCGAAGTTGTTTGCCACTGACTGAGCTAAAAGAGCTAGCACTTCTCGTCGATCTGTTCCAGCCGCTATCGGTTGGACGATCTGAAGAATGCGTTGTCCGAAATAATCAATTTCGCGGGTATCCTGCATGAGTAATCGATCTGGTGAGCAGCGGATGATAGATACTAGACCTACCCATTTATTGTGCCATACTGTTCGATTGACAGAGAATGGTCTCAGTGGGGATCTATCTACTTATACTAAGTATGCCCAGAGATCGCAACGTTAGTTGGTTATATAATTTAATTTGCGATCGGTAATTTTTTTGTGTAAGAGGAAAGAGAGGATGAGGACGTTGGGACAAGTCGTATTTAAACCTAAAACCTAAAGCCTAAAGATCCGCCTGTCTGAGTGTTTTGACCCATTTTAACCGTTTGGGGAAAAGTGCCATCCGCGCGATCGCCAGAGGCATCACAATTAGCCAGTGGAGAATAAATAGCGATCCGATCGCGGTTTGGCTTAACAGTGTCGATATACTGACAGTTCGATCTGCTTGTCGATAACTGCGTTGCAATCCCACCCAAATCCCCCACAATGGCAGAGCCACACCAAGAGAAGCTGTCATGGGCAATAAGAGCGGCGGATGTTTGAGCCAGAATGCCATCAAGAAATCAGGGATACCTGCAGGTGGAAGAAGATATTGAATTAGTAGAAATGAGATCGTATCGAGCGTTTTCTTTGTCCCCATTCGATTGCTGGTGATAATGCCCCAGTAATCGAGATAACGCTGAAATCCACCTTCTGCCCAACGATTACGCTGATGCCATAAAGCTTTAAAAGTAGTGACACCTTCTTCACCTACAGGAGGGTATGGCATCAGTCCGATATCCCACCCAGTCAGATGTAGCCGAATCGTCAGATCTAGATCGTCAGTAATCGTTTCTTCGTTCCAACCGTCACAACTATCTAGAGCTGTACGGCGGACAAATTGACCGTTACCACGTAGTTCCCCAATGCCGCCACTTCCAGTCCGTTGCTGCTGTAAGTAAGCATCCAGAGCCATTTCCGCCCGCTGTCCGCGTGTGAGAAAATTGGTGTCGCTATTGACGATCGCTTTACGGAGTTGGACCGCGCCAACGGTGTCGGTTTGGAAGTAAGCTAAAACATAGTGCAAAAAATCAGGAGTAACTTGAGCATCAGCATCAAAGACACCGATAATCTCGCCCTGCATCATGGACAATACTTGATTGAGCGCACCAGATTTACCTCCAGTATCTCGCTCGGTACGATGGAGTACTTGAAGTTGGGGGTATTGTTGGGCGAAGTTATCTAAGATTTCGGGAGTACGATCGGTACTATTATCGTCGATTGCCCACACTTCATATCGATCGATCGGATAATCCAGGCTACAGAGACTCTCAATGAGATCGGCAATTACTGCGGCTTCATTTTTGGCAGCAATCGCCATCGAGATAAATGGATAAGTCTGGGGCGGAATTAATAATGGCGGTTGAGCTACTTTCGCCATAACTAATTTCAATGCCCGCAGACAAAATATACTAGTAATTCCCCAGACAATAATGTATCCCCAGCTAATTAGATGTAATGACACGACACTCAGACACAAACTTACCAGAATTGTCGCTGCTTTTAGTTGTCGATAACCCATACCTACTGACCAATCGATCGTTGGTTCGGGAGCATTTTCAACGGTTAACGGTAAGCTGTGTTCGGTCATTTCGACAGGATAGGGGGCGAGTGGATGGCGAACAGAAGTTGATAAAATTGACCACGCCTCAACTATCCCATTCTCGTTCGTATATTTGCACATCTTACCCTGTCTAGGTGTGACATTGAGCATTGAAGGAGATCGAATTGGATCGAATCAGATCGAGCTGGGAAGAGCTGGGATCGAAAAGGACATTGGGAAGGAAGTATCTTCTATCCCATCCGGCGACGATACCAAGTCGCGGTACCGACTAGCATTCCGGTTAAAGCTAAGGCAACCAGCATAGGGAAAACATCACCCTGCTTGAGCGCAGTTAAACCAGCACCCATCATCACAAAGGGTAAAATTCCTGGAACTGTCCCCAGTAATGTACCCAAAAAATAGTCGCGAAATTTAATCGAGGTTAATCCAGCCGCAAAATTCACAATTCCATAGGGAATCAGTGGCAATAGCCGAATTGCAAACATGTAAAAAAATCCACCTTGATGCATTTCTCGATCGATATTCTCCCATTTGCCTGCTAACTTTTGCTCTACTAATTTACGCCCGATCGTCCGACTAAATCCAAAGGATAACACCGCTGCTAAAATAGCGGCAATGCTCGTCCATACTGTCCCCCAAACCGAGCCAAAAATTGCACCACCAGTCAGATTCAGTGGCGTAGAAGGTAGAATGCAAATCGTCGCGATCGAATAAATCAAAATATATACAATTGGTGCCCAAGCCCCCATCTGTTGCAGCCCCAATTGCAAATCTTTTTGGTTAATGTCACCCAATAAAATAACACCAATTACTGTGGCAATGATACAGAATAGCCCGATCGAGATAATTGTAGTTTTAGTACGCAAGTAATAACTCTTGTGGAACAACAATACCCATTTTATCTAAAATTTTGGTGTAAACCAAAATCGCCACGCGATCTCGATACATGCAGCCTAATTGCTACAGAAATTAGATCGTTTTTAACTAAGCCAACTTGACATTTTTCAATCTCCTTGGGGACATTCATCCCAGAGACTAGTAGTTTGACGTAAACTACTCCAATTACCGCCACCTAAAATCAGATGATCTAATAGGGGAACTTGGAGCAATTTGGCTCCTGCTAATAATTGACGAGTGAGATCGATGTCAGCTTGACTGGGTTCGGTGCTACCCGATGGATGATTGTGCGCGACGATGGTTTTTGTCGCACCTTGTTTGAGAATTGCGGTGAAAATTTCTTTGGGTGGAGCGAGTGTTTCTGTCGCTGTGCCGATCGTAATTAATTGCGTACCAAGTAATCGATTCTTAACGTCTAATAATAATATCGCGAATCGCTCTTGTGGCGACCACATCAATTCTTGACTCAGAGCGGCTGCGGCTGTCTCGGGACTTTCTATAATAGCTCGATCGGGTGGACGCAATACACATGCTCTCTGTCCCAATTCTACAGCAGCTAGAATCGCTGTCGCCTTAGCTGGGCCGACTCCAGGAATATCCATCAATTCTTGGGGATGTAGATCTCGTAATCGCTCTAGGGGATCTCGCTGATGTTGACCTAAATAATTGAGAATATACTCGCCTAACCCGATCGCTGATAGTTTACCAGGGCCTTGTCCTGTCCCCAACAAAATCGCGATCAATTCGGCATTCTTGAGGTGTTTGACTCCATGTGCGAGCAGACGTTCGCGCGGACGTTCGGTACTGGGGATGTCAATAATGCGGAGGCTGTAGGTCATTACACGGACAAGTAATCGGCTTGTAATTCAGATTACTTGTCACTTTACGATTATTCGATTCTCGATCGAATCCATACAATGGCTGATTTATTCTGTATTGGTAGCAAAATGCTATAGTTTCTAACCCCCGCTCAATTTAGCTTTGTAGCCCAACTTAGTTACAATCTCTAATAATTTTTGACGATGATCGCCTTGAATCTCGATCGAATTATCCTTCATGGCTCCACCAGCACCACACTGATTTTTAAGTGTCTTGGTGAGGCTATTAAGCGTCTCTGAGGATACTTGAAAGCCACTCACAATGGTGACTGTTTTACCACCTTTGCCCTTTTTGGAGACTTCGATTTTGAGTTTGTGCTGATTTGGTGGTAATTCGGCGGTGTCGTCGGTATCTGGCTCTTCGTCGCCGAATTCACGATAGGCGATTTTGTTACTGTCTTTTGCCATCAGATCTCAAATGGTTTCTAAGGAGGATTGACGTATTGTGACACATTGACAAGCAGACAAGGTTTTAGTTATGATATTTCCAGAATAAGCATTCTGATTTAAAAATGCCGCGAAATAGGGAGTTCGATCCGAAAGATTGCCTTGACAAGGTGATGTACTTGTTCTGGCAAAAGGGGTATCAAAATACATCAATGTCTGATTTAGTGGAGCATTCAGGGGTGCAACGCTACGGCTTGTATGAAACTTTTGGGGGCAAGGAAGTACTGTTCCAGCGTGCGCTTGACTTGTATTTGAGTACAGTCATCCATCAACGGTTAGCAATGCTTGAGCGAAAACAGCCGGAACCTTCTTTGACAGAGATCGAACAGTTCTTTGAACAATTCATCGAACACGTCGATCGACCCGATAGTTTCTTCGGTTGTTTGATGTGCAATACGGCTGTTGAAGTTGCGATCCACGACAAAATAGTGGCATCGATGGTTCAACAGTATTTCGATCGACTTCGCCAAGATTTTGCTCGATCGCTGACAAGGGCTAAACAAAACGGCGAAATTGCCGATAGTACTGACATTGGGCAGATGAGCGAGCTGCTAGTCGGGAGTGTTCTCGGTCTGACTACCTATGCGCGATCGTCCGCTCCCAGGCAGGATGTTCGCACCTATATTAGCGGCATTCTGGCAATGTTAAAACGGCTCTAATTTTTTTGGTTTATTCCAGAATATTTATTCTGATATATTCTCGATCGCTCTAAGTTCATTAGCAGGAAATACTCATGAAAGCTTTATTACCACTTCGTTTGGCTCTGACGGCAAATGCTGCCTTTTCATTTTCGACCGCGCTATTGATGTTGTTTTGCCCTGTGCTGGTAGGTACGTGGCTGGGGATACAGACACCAAATATCTTTCAAGTCGTTGGTATCGGGCTAGCTATTTTTGCTACCGAGCTAATTTATCAGGCAAGATGTCAGCGGGTGGCTACATGGCGTGCGCTGCTGGCAAGTGCCGCTGATTTTTCGTGGGTGGTAGGTTCTGTCGTCTTATTACTCGCTTTTCCCCAGGTATTTTCGCCCTTGGGTAATGTGCTGGTTCTGGCTGTCGCAGGTGCCGTATTTGTGTTTGGGAGTTGGCAGCTTTGGGCGGCTGGACACGCGCACAAAACCGGAGCAGGTGGCGATTATCGCCATTGCATCATCGTTGAAACCAATGCACCTGCCCAAAAGCTATGGGAGATAATCGGCAACATTGGCGAGATCGAGAACTATATGCCGTCATTGAAGCACTCATTTGTGTTGGAGGGAAAAGCACCCAGCGTTGGGGCGATTCGAGTTTGCGAAAATCGTGCGGGTCAGCAATGGTCTGAAGAATGTACTGAATTTAGCCCAGGTCGAAGCTTTGCGGTGCGTTTTCTGTCAGAGGCTGCAAATTTTCCATTTCCAGCCAAGACAATGCGCGGCGGATGGGAAGTCATCCCATCAGGTGTTGGTTCGCAGGTGATGGTGTGGTGGGAGTTGAAGCCCAAAAGCAAACTGCTTGCACCGATAATTCTGCCGTTATTGGCGTTTCAGGTCGATCGTGATTTTCCACAGATCGTTCGCCGGATGGCAGCCACAGCCATTTTGGAGCCGAACGGCAATCTAACAATGCGATCGAAAGATGCGGTATTTGCACGTCTTTTGCCGATTTTTTGCTAGCATCGCAATCGCCAGTGCAATTAGGACGTTTGATAACGCCATATCCCCGACTTCTCGTTCGCGTAGCGTCTCGTTGGCAGTAGCGGAGCGATTGCCCTAGCAATAGCCTCTCGGAGAGAAGAGAAGAAGTCGGGGATATGATATGTCATAACAGAAATCGATCGAGCAAAACACCTACTTATTGGCGCGGGCACTTAGACATTGACGCAATCTGTCGCGTGCCGCAAAACCGCTATGCCACTCAATATTGGCAACCGACTTGCCATCCATTGCCAAATCCATTCGCCCCGTGTCTTGCATCGCTGCCACGGCAGCGTCAATGCTCGGTATGCCTAGCACTATCGACCCAAGCGATGAGCCGGACGATTTGAAGTTGAAGGCTTTGACTGTTTTAGTCGCCGAACTGCTATCGGTTAGTGTCACATTAACCTTCTTGCCACTTTGCGGACGGGGCACATCCGGGCCAAAATAGGTCAAGAACGCATCTTTATTGTCCTTACCTGGGCCAGAAATCAGGAACATTACATCCTTGCGCCAAAAAATAGCCGCACAAGATTCACCATTTTTACGTTGGGGAAACTCCCAACTACCATCCATGTATGCTCGGTATGCTGGACTCTTTATAATCCTTTCTCGCTCTGCTAAATTACCTTGCATAGCCTTCATAATCGAATCTTGGGCATCCCTTTTCGCGGCTTGCGCTCTTTCTTCCGCTAATCTCCTTTCTCTCTCTAAGGATGAGCCTGAGTTAGAACCACCTACATCCCATTTTTTTTCGCACATAGGGACACCATTACTACTCCACCCAATTTGCCGCTCTAGATCACCAGCCCCAAAAGAACAAGGAAAAGCCTGCGCCGAAGGCATCCAACTTGCCGATACCAGTAAACCCACGATCGATCCTGTCAGACTTGCAACCGATAATAATTTCAACATCCAATCTTTTTCCTGAATAAATTACTAAATTTAGCGAACCCATTTCTGAATTGTTTCTACGTATAGTTTTTTAGGCTTCAAACCCACAATTTTTTCTAGCAATTGACCATTTTTAAATAAAACGACAGTTGGCACACTACGAATGCCCAGATCGATCGCGAGATCCGGTTCTTCAGTCATGTCGATTTCCACTAGATCGAAGTTCCCATTTTGTTCGGTGGCTAGTTGATGCAAAATAGGTCTGAGCGTATCGCAGGAGCTACAATGCGGTGCATTCACTTCGATTAGAATTAGTTTAGTAGATTCACTTTTCAATTGTTCAAAAGCGGGACGACCTTGGGGAAAAGTTGATACTGACATCTTAATATTACCTCTAAATTATCTTTTAATTAATGAATTTCTGCTAACCATCGTTCGGCTTCTAGTGCTGCCATACAGCCCGTACCAGCCGCCGTAATTGCTTGACGATAGATATGGTCTTGGACATCGCCAGCAGCCCATACACCTGCAATATTGGTGGCAGTGGATTTACCGATGGTTTTGATATAACCTTTGTCGTCTAAATCTAATTTGTCTTGAAAAAGTTGGGTATTGGGTGTATGTCCGATCGCATAAAATAAACCACCAACTTTCAATTCAGTCAGTGCGCCAGATTTTTGGTCTTGAATCTGCACGCTGCGGAGAACATCATCACCATCGGCACTAATTGGTAATGCTTGCCAATGCACTCTAATTTTATCGTGATTTAAAACTCGTTCTTGCATAATTTTAGAAGCTCGCAATCGATCGCTCCTAACTAACAGATGCACTCGACTAGCATATTTAGTTAAATATAAAGCTTCTTCCGCTGCCGAATCACCACCGCCAACTACCGCAATTTCTACATTTTTAAATAAGGGATTGGTGCCATCACAAATCGCACAAGCCGAGATCCCATTATTCCAAAATTGTTCTTCACCGACGATCTGCAACCGCTTGGCAGTCGCACCAGTACAAATAATTACGGCATGGGATTTTACTTCTAAATCATCAGATGCGATCGTAAAGGGTCTTTGACTAAAATCTACTCTTACTACATCATCAGTGACTAACTGAGTACCCCAAAGAATAGCCTGTTGACGCATTTTTTCATCAACTGTGGCCCCTGAACTCCTTCAGGAAAACCAGGAAAATTCTCTACCTCTGTTGTGGTCATTAATTGACCACCTGGCAATCCTCCAGCCACAAAACCTTCAAAAATTAATGGTTGCAGTTGAGCACGAGCTGCATAGATTGCTGCTGTATATCCTGCTGGCCCAGATCCAATAATTACGATTCGTTCTATCATGGTTCCCATCCATTAATTAGCGCAAAAGCAACAACTAAGCGAAAAACCATTGCACTCCAGTAACTAGATAGTAAATCCCTGCCAAAATTAGAGCCACACTACCAAATTTGGTAATGTTTTCTGAATAGTTTAATAATAACTTTGCTTGCTTGGCAAAACCAGTTAGCAAACTAGCAAGAAAGATAATAATCGTATAACCAAAGGCATAACTTGCCATTGTCAGTACGGCGAGTAATTGGGAACCACTAGCACCAGCAGCAGCGAGAACGGCAAATAAAACTGGACTCGCACAAGGCGAACTAACTAAAGCAAACGTCAAACCCACACCAAAGGGGCCAAAATTTGAGCCATCGACATTAATTTGAGGTAAGGGGATTCTAATTAAGCCTAATAAGCCAAAACCCATAATTAGAATAATCACGCCGACAACCACATTAATATGACCGCGATATTCCACCATTACTGCGCCAGCAAATGATGATACTAACCCGAATAAACCGAGAATGATGACATTTCCTAGTACGAACAACCCCGCCTTGACAAAAGCATCACCACGAGAGGTAATATTGCGGGTGCCAATATAGGTCAAGTTAAGCGGTAATAGTGCTAAAATACAGGGAGAGACACTAGCAATTAAACCACCAACAAAAGCTAATGGCATTAATACTAATGGATTAGCAGTATCTTGTTTAGTAAACCATTCCTGATATCGATTTTCTGCAAGTGAAATTAGGTGTTCTAGTGCTTGAGAAATTGGTCCGGTGACGAGTAACGCTAATACCAAACCTAGCAGTGCTAGTCCACCAAACAACAACCATTTTTTCGGTATTTTTTGGATATTTTTTTCTCGCCCAGTTGAGTGCGGTTCAAGATCTTGTTCTTGCTCTAATTTCATGATATTTTCCTAATATTGACGATCGATTCGATCGACTGATAACCATGCTGAACTAAAATAATCACTTTTAAGCTGAGAATATTATAAAGTAAGTAAATTATCGGCACATATTTTACAATCTTATTTAGAACTTTTACAAGTTATCTATTTAGTCATAGCAGCATCCAAAACACTAGCATAAGCAGTTAAATCGGAATTATTACGATGCTGTGCTAAAATTTTACCTGTAGCTGGATCGACAATAGTTAATGAACCAGTTTGAGTTTTATTTTCTGCAAAAAACTTACTCAAGCCCAATTTTTTTGCTTTCGCTTCAACTTTAGCAGTACTAGTTTTGTCAGATACATCTAGTAAGACAAATTCAACTTTACCTGCATACTTTTGTTTGAGCTGTGCAACAGTTGGGGCAATATTTTTGCAAGCAGCACACCAGGTCGCATAAACATCAACAATGCCACGAACAGATCTAATTTTTAGCGATCGCCGAATCTAGTACTGTGGAATAAGCCGTCAGATCGGGATTATTTTTGTGTTGTGTCAAGATATTTCCGGTCGCTGGATCGACAATGAGTAGGGAACCAGTTTTAGTTTTATTAGCTGCAAAAAACTCACTCAGCCCTAATTGTTTAGCTGTTGCTTCCGCTTTGGCACTGCTAGCTTTCGTAGACACATCGAGCGTCACAAAATTTATTTTTCCAGCATATTGCTGTTTGATCTGGGAAACAGTTGGCGCAATGTTTTTGCAAGCAGGACACCAGCTAGCATAGATATCTATAACTACTGGTTTACCTTGTAATTGTTTCGCTAATGGGCCACCAACGGAACTAGCAGCTTTGACTTTACCAGCACAAGGATTTGGTTTGGAAGCGCAGGGGTTTGGTTTAGCTGCACAGGGATTGGCGACTGCGGTGGTTGCGCTAAAGATGATGGTGGGCGCAACAGTCACGATGCTCAGGAGGGAAATAGCAGCAAATGCAGCCAGAAATTTAACTTTCATGGGATTCTCTTCTTAAAAATACTTGGGTGTTGATTTGGTATACCCAATCTTTTGGGCTTGTCTATGATTAAAATCCAGCAAGATGAGTCTCAGATGAGGAAAGCATGGAGATTAGATAAAATCATTTGCGATCGATTGGAATCTAAATATTGTGAGTGAGATTCCTGAAATTTAGAGTAGGGGCAATTCATGAATTGCCCCTACTCTAAATTTCAGAGCAACGCCGAAAAATTGTCATCTTCAGCAAAAATTCATCTTGCCATTAGCTAAGGATCACATAGATCTCGAATACTTCTCTTAAACTTGAGATCGGGTACTAGGGAAGCAAATATGTTGGAGCAAGATTGGTTGGTTACAGATGAAGGGCGGTGCATTCCTTGTGAAACCGACGCACAGGCAGATTGGATCGATCGACCTTATCGACTTTATCGCTTTCTGACTGATGTTGAAGATATCGTCGATCGAGAAAGCAACGATCGAATTCGTCTCCAACAAATCTGTCCTCTTGTGCGGCGGCTGCTGAATAGTTGTGAATGGTTACAACTGAACTTTTTACCGCCAGATCCCGAAACTGGTTGGTCGGTGCAAATGCTCTATGATGAGCCAGATTTCCCGATTACGATTCAAACTGTGGTTTGGTCGCCAGGGACGGCTTCACCAGTCCATAATCACGCTACCTGGGGGATTGTGGCACTGTTAGATGGACGAGAAAAGAATACCTTTTGGCAGCGATCGCCGACTCCCCAATTTCCCGATCTGATTAAAGCCACAGCCGATCGAATTCTCACTCCTGGCGACATTCTCTGCTTCACTCCCGATGCGATTCATCAGATTGAAGCCATCGGCGACGAACCCACGATTAGCTTTAATCTCTATGGGGCGACGGATTACGATCGCCGCTTTGAATTCGATCCCCTTCGCGCTACTGCTGAGATTTTTTAATTTACCCCTTTCCCCTTCCTCTCAATGCCCTCCCGCATCCCCACACCGATCCGTAACTTCTTCAGACTGGGAGTTTCACCGACTTCTTTACAATTTCGATTGACGCTAGAGCTGGTGACTCTTTCCGCCATCGGGGTGAGTGCTGTCGCATTTTGGGCAGGATGGCAGATGGAGCAAAATTTACTTAGTTCTCATAAACAACTGCTAGAATATGTGGCGATGCGTTTTCCCGAACAGGTGGAAATGTATAGTGAAGGGAAAACTATTGAAGTTAGTTTAGAACGAACGATCGATAAACTCTCGACATCAGGGGTATCGATCTGGGTGAAAGAGCCTGATGGTAAGATTCTGCGCAAATCTTCAGGGATGAATATGCCATCGATCGATCTGGTGAATACGATTAGTCAAACAGCAGCACCTGTCAAGCCCACGATCGTCCAATATGGCGATCGCTATTTGGTGTTATGTGGAAATCCTCTGACCGTGAATGGTATGCTGGTGGGCAAAGTATATCTCTCGCAAGATATTACCAGCGATCGAAATCAACTAACGACTGGGATTCATAGCCTGATTGCGATCGGTACTCTAGCCATTTGTCTACTGACGATCGCCATCTCTCAGCGAATTCGCAAAACACTTCAACCTTTGGCACAGATGAGCCAAATTGCCAGCAACGTTTCTGCCGACGATTTGAGCGCGGTGAAACTCGAACTCCAGCAGGCTCCAGATGAGATTCTAGGACTGGCAATCGCCTTTAATGAGATGACAGTCAGACTATCGGGCGCATGGGAGCAACAGCGGCAATTTGTGGGCAATGTTTCTCACGAACTCCGCACGCCGCTGTCGGTTGTCTTAGGCTATCTCCAAAGTTTATTAAGGCGCGGGGATAATTTGAATCCCCATCAGCAAAATGCCGTCTCAACCGCAATCGCCGAAACCGATCGAACGATCCGAATGCTGCAAGATTTACTCGATCTCGCTCGTGCAGATAGTGGCAATCTTCATTTTCGCCACAGCCCCGTATTTCTAAATACGCTGGTTGCTGAAACGATCGAAATGAGCCAGAAAGTCAGCAACCGTCAGATTACCATGATCCCTGCCACCGATGATATTGTCGCACTCGCCGACCAGGATCGGCTCACCCAAGTTTTAATTAATCTCGTGGATAATGCGATTAAGTACTCGAGTGGTTCGATCGATCTAATCCTCGAACAAACCGAAGATCGGGCAATTATTCACGTCCAAGATCGGGGAATTGGGATTTCTCTCGAACATCAAAATCGGATTTTTGAGCGATTTTATCGGGCGCAGGATTCATCGACACGCTCTAGAGATGGCACGGGATTGGGGCTAGCGATCGCTAAAAGTTTAATCGAAGGAATGAATGGAAAAATCACACTGAGATCGAAACCCAATGAAGGAAGCATTTTTACAATCGCATTACCAATTTGGAAGCCATCATCTGTAAGTAATGAGTAAGGGCAACTTATGAGCGATCGAATTCTTTTAGTTGAAGATGACACTAAATTAGCAGGGTTTATCGAAGAAGAATTAACATTAGAAGGCTATCAGGTTACTGTCGCACACAATGGTTTAGATGGGCTGACAATGGCACGCAATATTCAACCCGATCTATTAATTTTGGATTGGATGCTGCCAGGGATATCTGGACTAGATCTCTGTCTGCGGTTGCGATCGACTGGAATTCAAGTACCGATTATTATGCTCACCGCTAAAGATGAAATTCCCGATCGAGTCGCTGGATTAAATGCGGGCGCAGATGATTATGTGACGAAACCTTTTAGCATTGAAGAATTGCTAGCCAGAGTCAGAGCTAGATTGCGACGAACCAATCCCGAAGATCCCGATGCATTTGAATTTGAAGATCTGACCTTGAATCGACTCACTCGTGAGGTTTATCGACATAGCCAATTAATTGAATTAACAGCTAAAGAATTCGATTTGTTAGCATATTTGCTCCGCCATCCTCGCCAAGTTATCACCCGCGACCAAATTCTCGAAAAAGTTTGGGGCTACGATTTTATGGGTGAGTCGAACATTATTGAAGTCTATATTCGCGCCTTACGGCTCAAATTAGAGGTAAATAATCCTAAACGTCTGCTACATACGGTACGCGGTGTGGGCTATGTGCTCAGAGAATATGTGTAATAACCCAAGTTGCTAGTTACAGTTTTTTGAGATAGGCAAGTAGTGTGGGCAGAGGGGGGAGAGAGGAAAGCAAGAAACGTCAATCGCATTCTCTTTCTTCCCCATCCTCCCACCCTTCCCACATTCCCCCATTTTCTCCATTCATGTTGTTATTTGATACAATGAGAATGATTGCCATATTTAACCCAAGCGTGTTAGAGGTTCCTCCCCTTGGAGAATCGAGTCGGCATGTTGAATATCAAAGATCGTAAAATTGGTGAATCATCTGGCGGACAGCAACAGCGGGTATTTTTGGCGCGAGCGTTAGCACAGCAAGCAGATTTGTTTCTACTTGATGAAGCATTTACAGGTGTAGATAAGAAGACTGAAGCGGTGTCGATCGATGTGTTTGGAGAATTGCGTGCTGCTGGTAAGATTTTATTAGTCAGTACTCATGAATGAGATCGATCGTTAGATAGGCTCGATCAAATCTTATTACTCAATCAGCGTTTAATTACCGATGGCTTCCCGCAGCAGGTGATGACATCTGAAAATTTTCAACAAGCTTATGGTACGTCATTGCATCAACATACTCATCATGATGTAGGTGCAGATCTATTTTGTTAATCTTGAGCTTCCACTCATTAGCAGCCTGCTTCTTTGTTTCAATTCTCAATTCTTGAATAGAACCTCATGTCGCCAACTGCTGCTTACATTCATATCCCTTTCTGTCGGCGGCGTTGCTACTACTGTGACTTCCCAGTATTTGTCGTCGGAGATCGTCACAATGGAGCTACCTCTGGCAATATTCAATTATATGTCGAACAATTAGGTCGAGAAATTGCGGCGCAAACAAATTACCATCAACCATTAGAAACAATCTTCTTTGGTGGTGGAACACCTTCACTCCTGACTATCGAACAACTGGGACAGATTTTAGACTGGTTATCGACCAAATTTGGGATTGCTAATGATGCCGAAATTTCGATGGAAATCGATCCTGGGACATTCGATCGCGCTCAAATTCAGGGATATCTCCAGACGGGGATAAATCGGGTCAGTATAGGGGTGCAGGCTTTCCAGGATAACTTATTGACTGTCTGCGGTCGATCGCATTCTGTCGCCGATATTTATGCGGCGGTGGAGCTACTTCACCAAGGCGGTGTCCAGAATTGGAGTTTAGATCTAATCTCTGGTCTACCGCAACAAACTATCGCTGATTGGGAAGCTTCTTTAAAATGTGCGATCGATCTCACTCCGCTGCATATTTCATGTTACGATTTGATCGTTGAAGCGCAGACACCGTTCGCAAAACAATATCAGCCAGGGGATACGCCGTTACCGAGCGATGAAAATACTGCTCAGATGTATCGCATCGCGCAACGCACTTTAACGAGTGCGGGCTACGCGCATTATGAGATTTCTAACTATGCCAAGCCAGAGCATCAGTGCCGCCACAATCTCACCTACTGGCACAATTTACCATACTACGCTTTCGGCATGGGTGCAGCCAGTAACTTAGAGAATCGGCGGTTTACCCGTCCGCGCAAAACTCAAGAATACTACCAATGGGTAGACGATGGCTGCAATTGGCAAGCGATCCCAAACACATCAGCCGAGGATCGGTTTTTAGAAACTTTGATGCTAGGACTGCGATTATCTCGCGGAGTAAGTTTGAAATCGATCGAGTCTGAGTTTGGGATCGATAAAGTAAATAGTCTCTTAAAATGTCTCCAGCGATATCAACAGTCAGGATGGGTAGAGATTGTCACGACTGAAAATGGCGATCGTTGGTTGAAATTGTCCGATCCAGAAGGACTATTATTTTCTAATGTGGTATTGACGGAAATATTTAGTCAGGAATTATAATGGAAAAATATCTGGGCTTTTAGAAACAATACAGTAGAGGCAATTCATGAATTGCCTCTACTGTATTGTTTCGATTATTCTTGTGCCTAGTTTTTCTTCAACCAGCTAAACATGGCGCGGAGATCCTTACCGACTGTTTCGATTTGGTGCTCGGCTTCTAAACGACGGATGGCGGTGAAACCAGCATTGCCAGATTGTTTTTCGAGAATAAATTCACGGGCGAATTGTCCGGTTTGAATCTCGGAAAGTACCTTTTTCATTTCAGCTTTAGTCGCGTCGGTGACGATGCGGGGACCACGAGTGTAGTCACCGTATTCAGCCGTATTAGAGATACTATCACGCATAGTTGCCAAACCACCTTCGACGACGAGATCGACGATCAATTTAACTTCGTGACAACACTCAAAGTAAGCCAGTTCGGGTTGATAACCTGCTTCGACGAGAGTTTCAAATCCGGCTTTGATTAATGCACTCAAACCACCGCAGAGAACTGCTTGTTCGCCAAATAAGTCGGTTTCAGTTTCTTCGCGGAAGGTGGTTTCCAGGATACCTGCGCGGGTACCGCCGACACCTTTAGCATAAGCCATCGCTCGATCGCGTGCTTGTCCAGAAGCATCTTGATATACGGCGAATAAAGCTGGTACGCCTTGTCCTTTTTCGTATTCACGACGAACTTGATGTCCGGGGCCTTTTGGTGCAACCATGATGACATCAACATCCGCAGGGGGAATGACTTGTCCAAAGTGAATGTTAAATCCGTGGGCAAAGGCGAGGGTATTACCCGCTACGAGATTGGGTTTAATTTCGCTTTCATAAATGCCCCGTTGAACTTCATCGGGAAGCAAAATCATGATTAAGTCGGCGGCTTTGGCAGCTTCGGCAACTGTTTTGACTGTCAAGCCTGCGGCTTCTGCTTTAGCGGTGGATTTACTTCCAGGGTACAAGCCAATAATTACATTTACGCCACTTTCTTTGAGGTTGAGAGCGTGCGCGTGACCTTGGGAACCATAACCGATAATTGCGACGGTTTTGCCGTTTAATAGGTCTAAATTAGCATCGGCATCATAATACATCTGCGCCACGATCGATCTCTCCTTAACCTTGTACTTATCTGTTGTATCTTATCTTGCGTTGCTATTGAGCTGATATGCGCTCATTTTGCATTACCGCAGGCAGGACATTTTACCATGACCAGGTGTCGCGATCGTCAAGATTTTCCCAGCAATTCTCATTTTAAAACTTTTGCACTACTTCACTGCTTCGTTCCCGCGAGCCTCTCCCCTGGAGAATCTCGGTTAGATTGTTGACGACAGAGTAACATTAATTCTATAAATTGAACCTACGACGGTAATTAGCAACAGATTCGACTAAGCCGATCGCGATAAAATTGGTAATTAATGCCGATCGACCATAGCTCATCCAAGGTAACGGAATTCCAGTCACGGGTGCAATCCCGATCGTCATACTGATATTAACGATCGCCTGAAAGCCGATCATAGAAAGAACGCCAATTGCTAATAACGAACCAAAATTATTAGGAGCCTGACGTGCAACTCGAAGCAACCGCCAGCACAGAAATAAATAAGTTAACAATAAGCACACTGAACCGACAAATCCTAATTCTTCCCCGATCGA
>NZ_JANOJV010000107.1:0-3062 GCF_031418915.1 Chamaesiphon sp. VAR_48_metabat_135_sub
TGGCTGCTTTCTATCAAGCCGTGATGAGTACCTTGAAAGACATGGGCATCGAAGTCCAGATCTGGACGATGCCGCAGGAAGTGGCCGATCCCATTCCTTTTGAGCAAGACGATCGACATGCGGCTTACGATGCAGAATCTGCTCAACGGTTTTGGCAGATTCTGGTACAAGCCGATTGCCTGCTGACCATCTTCCGCTCTCGTTATGCTGGCAAATGTAGCCCAGTCCATTTCTTCTGGGGCAGCTTTGACCTAGCAGTGACGCGCTTTTCGGGACGGCGCGCGCCCGAACATCCGGGTGGAATACCTCACATGGCAGATTGGGTGACGCGAGAAGCCTATTCGTATGAGGTGAGCAGTTGTGGTTTTTGGTTTGGCGGCGGATCAATCGAAGCCTCATTCTACGCTTACGCCTATCCAGCACCAAAGGGCTTCAAGGATTATCCCATCCAACCGCAAGCAGCCTTTTACAGCCCAGATATGCAAGAGTTTATGCTGCCTTATGAAGCAGTACGGCAAGCTGACGATCCAGAGTCAATGGTAATGGCATTCCTGCAAAGCACTTACGAGGCAGCAGCTAACTTAGCCAATTGGGATCGTGCCACATTAGATTACCAGCCAGTCGTTAAGGGCTAACCAGGAGAAGCTGATGCCTCTATAACTGGTATCGGCGTATCTTCCCTCGCATCACCATCAACACTTGTTGATGTTGAGGCTGTAGCTAGCGTTAGATAGGTGGATAAAAATGCAGGTAGAACGGCGATGGCGTGCAAATCAACAGTCCAGAACTGCTAGAACTGACAACCGAAGCCAGTGCCGAAATTTTGTTGTTTGACCTCGCCTAAAACTCACTCTATTGAAGTTTCGATCTGGACTATGCCCCAAGAGATTGGTAATCCCATCCGCTTTGACCAATAGGATATATGCTGCCTACGATTGGCGCATATGTCCAGCGGTTTTGGCAGATTCTAGGGTAAGTCGATCGAATCTGGATTCTATCAGACGGAGTAAAGGTTCAGCATGAAAAACCGAAAAAAAATGGCTATGACTGCCAGAACCTACATCACCATTGGCTCATTGGTGGTTCTGCTCCTATGGATCGTAATTGGTGCTAGCCAAAATGCCTCGACCAGAGGTTTAACTGGCGATTTCCTTGGTGGAGTAGCTTCACCATTCATTGGTTTAGTTTCGGCAATTTTGGTCTACCTATCGTTCCAACAGCAGATCCAGGCGAACAAAATTCAAATGGAAGCACTTAAACAAGAATCAAAGCGGAACAATATTCGTTCCACACTTAACATCTTGAAATCTGAAATATCAGATTTAATATTAGAGAATCCTGGGGATGACCATAAAACATATCACGGGATGCTAGCCTTTGAAAAGTTTGTCGAATTGCTTCATCGATCTAGCTCAGAGGCGATCGCCAACAATGAAAACGTTGCCGATACGATTTATAGTGTCCTCTTTATCATGCAAAAAGAGATGGCAGGAATGGGTGGCCTGACCGAAGAGTTACTGAAAGAATTCGTTGATGAGTTTCATATTTTCTACACGCTTAGATTGGCAAAAAGTTTAAACTCGATTGAATCCGTGTCTGGAAACGTAACAATCGACAATATTAAAGAATCAAAAAGAGAATTGGTAGGAATGTTTCAAAGTTATGGGTACAACATTTGAAATTCGCATCCCAACAAGAATACTATTTACTGAGGAATTAAACACAGTGAGCTTGGATACGATCAACTTATAAAATAGCGATAAAAATTGATGCTATATTATTCTGTTTTATTAAGATACTTTTATCTACGTCTTTAGAGAGAGTGTTTTATTAATTTGATCGATTAACTTGAAAGCATAGTCAATTAATTAAGCATGATTTAATTAATAGATCCAAAATTTTTACTTTGAAACTAATCTTATGAACAAGATAATTTTGCTAGCACTAGTATGTACGGGATTCGCAGTAACTACGCCCTTTACAGCCCATGCATTAGATTCAGAAAAAATCGGTCAGAATCGCGAGCGGGAGCCGAATAAGTCGCTCGCCCAGTACGATCGCGATCGATATCCTAACAACCAGTATCCAAACAACCAATATCGCGATCGGCAGTTTTCAGTTTATTATCGCAACCGTGGCGATCGTCAGTGGACTTTTGAGGGATACCACAACAATCGTCGCGATGCTCAAAGTGCTGCCAACCGATTGGAGCGGCGTGGTTATCGAACCTACGTTCAAGTCAGTCGAAGAGTCAATAGTGGCATGAATCGAGGCTAATAAATGGTCGATATAACTATGGCGATTGGGCAAAGCCCACACTTCGTGAACGATACAACCGTGATGGCCGATATGACCACAATCGCTAAACCAATTCAATTAAAACAACAGAGAATTTACCATGAAAAAATATCTTATTGCCTTAGCTCTCCTATGTTCCTCTCTTGCTACTTTTAGCATGAGTAAGCCAGCTAGCGCACAACCTAGTCAGATCTCGATCGGCCCATCGGTTGAATTTGGTAACGGAACCACATTTGGGGTCGATTCTAAATTTGGAATCAGTAATAATTTGTCCCTCCGTCCATTTGTCTATTTTCCGAATAGTGGTACTAAGTTTGGTACAGCATTAACCTACGATCTCCCTCTCAGCAACACTGCTAACACCCTCCAACTTACCCCTTTTGTTGGTGGTTCGGTAGACTTCAATACTGGCAATGGCAATAATAATACCACTAGCTTTGGTTTGGTTGGCGGAGTCGATCTGGATCTGACCGATAGCCTCCGATTAAAAGGAGCAGTAAACGTACCACTAAATAACGGTCAGGATCGGGACACAACTTTTACTGTTGGGGCTGGTTTCCGGTTCTAAAGTCTGGCGATCTAAACAGCAACTAGGACATTGGCATCAACCAATTTTCTGACACCAAAATTCGAGGTAAAAATGTCGAGTATTAGCTTGAATTTCAAGAAAGGCGTTGATTCTCTTGCCGAGACACTTCGCCATCCAAAAATTGACAAGCGGCTAATGTGGTTGCTGGTGGCAATTCCGCTGCTCGGTATTGGTA
>NZ_JANOJV010000108.1:0-10965 GCF_031418915.1 Chamaesiphon sp. VAR_48_metabat_135_sub
TTAGTTGAAAGTTGAAAGCGAAAAGTGCGGTCTTGGGGTTTCCCCTGTCTTGTCTCACTTATTTTGACGGGGAACCCGTCCAAAAGTGAGCCGCTGTCTTGTCGTTTTCTTATTCGGGGGTTCCCCCCGAATAAAAACGCCGCAAGTGGAGCACCTTTTCAAGACAGTTGAAAGTTGAAAGCGATGTCTATACACCGCCGGATTCTCGGCTCTCGAATAATTTATTATTACAAGGAATATATTTTTAATGGCTGATTCATTGAGTTCTCAACAGGCGGTTGGTTCGATCGAAACCAAAGGATTTCCCGCTGTCTTGGCTGCTGCTGATGCCATGCTCAAGGCTGGACGTGTCACCTTAGTAGGCTACCTGCGGGCTGGTAGTGCTAGATTTACCGTTAACGTGCGTGGAGACGTTTCTGAGGTCAAACAGGCAATGGCGGCTGGTGTAGATGTCGTTGAGAAAGTCTATGGTGGTACCCTCGAATCTTGGGTAATCATTCCGCGTCCCCATCCCAACGTTGAGCGAATTCTGCCAATTGGGTATACTGAAGAAGTCCAAGAATTTCGCGACCAAGTTGAAGGTCGGATTAGCTAGTTTTTTTAGTTAGGTACGACTCATTTTACCCTTGGGGGAATCTTCACAGCCAACCATGTCTAACATTCATGCCGAAAGTGCCATCGGGTTAATATCCACTCGGAGCTTTCCGGCGATGGTGGGAACGGCAGATATGATGATCAAATCTGCCGATGTCACTTTGGTTGGCTATGAAAAAATTGGGGGTGGTTATTGTACTGCGGTGATTCGTGGTAGATTCCCCGATGTCAGATTGGCGGTAGCCGCAGGCGCAGAAGTAGCGGCTCAGATGGATGAATTGATTTATCAATCAGTAATATCGCGTCCCTCACCCAATCTTAATATGGTCTTGCCAATTAGCGATCGAATGCTAGCGCAAGTAATTGGCAAAAGTAGGCTGACTAATCTTGCCATCGGTTTGCTCGAAACTCGTGGATTCCCGCCGATGGTAGGAGCAATGGATGCCATGCTCAAGACAGCAGATGTCCATGTTTCTGGCTATGAAAAAACTGGTGCTGGCTTTTGTACGGCGATTATTCGGGGGACAGTCTCAAACGTTACCTTCGCCCTCGATGCGGGGATGTCAGTCGCCGAGCGGATTGGCGAACTGAGATCGATCATGGTAATTCCTCGTCCATTAGAAGATTTAGAACGAACTATTCCCACAGCCAGTTATTGGCTCGAACAAGCCTTAGTTATCCCAGAACAGCCATTAATATTACCGCTTAGACTTCCCCAATCCGTCAACGCGCCGATGGTAGAAGTGGAAGTAGTCGAAGTTGAAACAGTAGAATTAGAACAGAAATTATTAGTAGATGGTTCGGGTGAGAAGCTGCGTCAACGGGAATCCTCGCTCGAGTAACCCGCACGCTCCGCGAACGAACTTTATTAGAATTTAGAACGAATAAGATCTCGAAAACATGACCCCTGAGCAGCTAACAGTCGCCAGTCTTCATCTAAAAGATATCGCGTCTTCGATCAGCCGATCGACAATTAAGTCCCATCAAATAATTTGACCTCGCGAAACCGCCCCTCAACACGAAGTCTTTGAGCGATACGTTTAATCCCCGTTTGACCTTGCTGTCAAGAATCTAGGCTGGTATGGAGACCAAAACTAGATCGTATCGACTGCTATGCCTGCGGAACTGCTCTTTCAGTGGCAGAAAAACCAACTTTTGCGTGGGTACCATCACAAAATGGATTGCCACTGGAGCGACCACAGCGACACAAAGCGATTTGCGATCGATCGCACCTATAGGCTTGACCCGTACCATCTCTGATCACAAATGACCCAGATACTAGGAAGGGGCCGTTATCAAGAGCTGTAATTTTTGTTGGTTCAGTCATCGCTATTTTCTCTCAAAATTTAGTCGTTTAGTTACCAGTAACCTAATTTGCTAGTTATAGGTTGTTAGTGAGATGGGTGTTAGGTTTTAGCTGTTAGATTTTAGGTTTTATCCATCGCTAATACCCAATACCTAATACCCAAATCTTTAATATTTGTGATGACTAGCAACTTGCGTTAGCAGTAACCTGCGGTTCCTCGATCATTGTATTAGTTTCTTTTTGGTCGATCGAGTGCGATTTCATTGATGGTATATTTCCTAATAGGAAATCTTAGAATCGTGATGGATACCTTACTCAGCATGAAAGTGTTTCGTCAAGTGGTGGAGTCTGGCAGTTTTGTAGCCGCCGCAGCTCGACTCGACTTGTCTACAGCCATGACTAGCAAGCACGTTATGAGTTTAGAGCGATACCTTGGTGTCCGTTTATTGAATCGGACGAGCAAGCACATGAGTCTGACGGAAATTGGCACGGTTTATTATGAGCAATGCCAAGAAATGCTCGATCGATTGGAAGTGGTAGAATCAGCCGTCAGGAGATCCGCTGTCACGGTGCGGGGTGTGCTCAAGATTACTGCCCCAGTTTGGTTCGCTAACCCAATTTTCACGCAAGCCTTGGTGGTATATCGATCGCGTTATCCAAAGGTAATAATAGAGTTGAATCTAAACGATCGCATTGTAGACTTGGTAGAAGAAGGGTTTGACCTAGCATTACGGGTCACAAGCAATCCTCATTCTTCACTGCTGGCGCGGCGCATTTGCCAGATTCAATTTAAGTTAGTCGCCTCATCGAATTATTTACTCAAGCATGGATACCCCAAAACACTCAGCGAATTTTCCAATCATTTGCTCCTCGGCTATTCCTACTCACAATTTAGCGATGGCATAGTATTCGAGGATGGAGCAAACGGTCAAGAGACGATCTCGATGACAACTTCTATGCGTTCCAACAATACTAGTATGTTGTATCAATCAGCCTTAGCTGGGATGGGAGTAACATTTTTGCCAGAGTGGTTAATCGTAGACGATCTAACCAGCGGAAGGTTGAAAGTACTGAAGCCGGAATATACTTTCTCCAACTTTCTGGATGCTGTCTACACGAGTCGGCGATATCTATCACCTAAGGTCAGGACTTTTGTGGATTTTTTGTCTGACCATTTTTCCAGCAGTGTAGAGTAAGAAAACAACAGTTAAGATTTTCGATGGGAATTCATCTTTCTAGTCACAATAGTGTCGATACTCTGCTGTTGACTCGATCGAAGTTTATTAGAATTTAGGACGTTGCTCAATTGAGTACAGCGTATAATATACGGATACCGTAAACCATTCAGCATTTACTACTGTGACAGCACCAGGAAGTTACAAAAACACCGTAAACTTACCCCAGACTAAGTTTGACATGCGTGCAAATGCAGTCAAACGGGAACCCGAACTGCAAAAATTTTGGGCAGACGAACAGATTTTTGAGCGGTTGTCAGAGTCTAATCCTGGTGAGATTTTTGTGCTCCACGATGGGCCGCCCTATGCCAATGGTACGCTGCATATGGGTCATGCGTTAAATAAGACGCTCAAGGATATTATCAATCGTTATCAACTGCTCAAAGGGCGGAAAGTCCGCTATGTACCTGGGTGGGATTGTCATGGGCTACCGATCGAGCTTAAAGTAATTCAGGATATGAAGCCGGAGGAACGGCTAAATCTCACGCCACTAGAATTGCGTCAAAAGGCGGCTTTGTTCGCTCAGAAGACGGTTGAGGAGCAGAAGCTGGGATTCAAACGGATGGGTGTCTGGGGTGAGTGGGATAAACCCTATCTAACGCTGCAACCGGAGTATGAGGCGGCTCAAATCGGTGTGTTTGGGCAAATGGTATTGAAGGGATATATTTATCGCGGTTTGAAACCCGTGCATTGGAGTCCGAGTTCTAAAACGGCGTTGGCGGAAGCGGAGCTAGAATATCCTGAAGGACATGTGTCGCGGAGTATTTTTGCTGGGTTTAAGGTCAACCACGTTACAGATGCGGCTAGAGCGATTTTAGAGCCATTTCAGGACGATTTATCAGTCGCTATCTGGACGACTACGCCGTGGACGATTCCGGCGAATTTGGCTGTGGCGGTCAATCCCGATCTCAGTTACGCGATCGTCGAAGTATCAGCACCGGAGGATAATCAGTATACTGGCTGCAAATATGCGATCGTCGCAGCGGATATGGTTGAGGGTTTAGCTGCTAAACTAAATCTGAATCTGACGACTCGATCGGTAATTAAGGGTGCAGAATTAGAGCACTGTACTTATAAGCATCCCCTGTACGATCGAACTAGCCCGATTATCATCGGTGGCGACTACATCACGACGGAATCGGGGACTGGTTTAGTCCATACGGCACCAGGGCACGGTCAAGAAGATTATATCTCAGGTCAGAAATATGGGCTAGCAATTCTTGCGCCTGTAGATGCCGATGGAAATTTTACCGATGAAGCAGGCGAGTTTGCAGGTAAAAATGTGCTCGGAGACGGAAATGAATTCGTGATTCAAGCTTTGCTGCGAGAGCATTCTTTAATCAAAGAAGAAGCCTATCCACATAAATACCCCTACGATTGGCGGACGAAGAAACCGACAATCTTCCGAGCAACAGAACAGTGGTTTGCATCGGTAAAAGGGTTTAAAGATGAAGCCCTAAAAGCAATTTCCCAAGTCGAATGGATTCCCGCTCAAGGTGAAAATCGGATTCGCCCGATGGTAGCCGAAAGATCTGACTGGTGTATCTCCCGTCAGCGGAATTGGGGTGTACCAATTCCAGTTTTCTATGATGAAGAAACCAACGAAACCTTGCTCACGGGCGAAACCATCGCTCATGTCCAGAATATCATCGCTCATCATGGATCTGATGCCTGGTATTCGATGTCTGTCGAGGAATTATTACCAGAATCTTATCGTCACAATGGACGTACCTATCGCAAAGGTATGGATACGATGGATGTCTGGTTTGATTCCGGCTCCTCATGGGCGGCGGTAGCCAAACAGCGGGATAATCTCGTCTATCCTGTCGATATGTATCTAGAAGGTTCCGATCAACATCGGGGCTGGTTCCAATCTAGTTTACTAACTAGCGTCGCGAATAATGGCATCGCTCCATTTAAAACCGTCCTGACTCACGGATTTGTTCTCGATGAAAAGGGACGCAAAATGAGTAAATCATTGGGAAATATCATCGATCCAATGGTGGTGATGGATGGTGGTAAAAATCAACAGAAAGATCCAGCCTATGGTGCTGATGTCGTTCGATTATGGGTATCTTCGGTAGACTATTCTAATGATGTCCTAATTGGCTCGACAGTCCTCAAACAATTATCCGATGCTTCTCGAAAAATTCGGAACACAGCCAGATTCCTGTTGGGAAATATCCACGATTTCGATCCGGCTAAAGATGCCGTTCCCTACGCGGAATTGCCAGAACTCGATCGATATATGCTGCATCGAATGAGTGAAGTATTTAGCGAAATTACCGAATCATTCGATCGATATCAATTCTTTAAATTCTTCCAAACCATTCAAAATTTCTGCATTGTCGATCTCTCCAACTTCTATCTAGACATCGCCAAAGATCGTCTATATATCAGCGCACCCACATCATTCCGTCGCCGCAGTTGTCAGACAGTACTAGCAATTATCCTCGAAAATCTTACCCGTGCGATCGCTCCCGTTCTCTGTCACATGGCCGAGGATGTCTGGCAGTATTTGCCCTACCAAACCCCTTATAAATCTGTATTTGAGTCTGGCTGGGTAAAACTCGATCCACAGTGGTCACAGCCAGATTTAGCCATCACCTGGGACAAAATTCGCGACCTGCGGATGGATGTAAATAAGGTGATGGAACAAGCTCGAACAGATAAATCGATCGGTTCTTCCCTAGAGGCTAAGGTATTCTTACAGGTGGAAGATCCAGCATTAAAAGCTAAATTAGCCGAGTTGTCATTCTACACTCCTAGCCACGGAAACCACGCTTCGGCAGGCTCAGTGCAACGCCCCCAGCCACTTCAAAAGCAGGAGCAGCGATTTGTGAGTGGAGATCGTGGTGAACAGACTAATACGCCAGCAATCGCTAAATTAGTCAATAGCCCCCAACTTTCCGCAGCACAGGAATTGTGGCGCACTGGCGTACAGGTTATTGGTGGATCTGCAAATCTTGTGGGCGAGCTTTACGACAGTCATCGGCGATCGCTGATTAATTTACTGTTACTATTAACAGCAGGAATTGGCTTATATATCGCGATCGGCTTTATGGCAGTAATCAATCGTATTCCCCTATTTGAAACCACACTCCAAGCAGTAGGATTAGTGATGAGTGGGTTATTTGTGGTGGATAATCTGTTACAGAAAGATAAACGTCAACAGACGATCGATCGGATAATTGATTATAAAAATATCGTTGTCGGAACGCAATCCTATGGCGAACGCAAAATTTCTCCGATCGAGAATTCAGGTGAATTAGTCGCTCCTGTACCTGTAAATGTGCCTGTCAAAACCACCGCACCCCAACGCAAATCGAATGGTATCGACGAATTGCGATATCTTTTCCTCGCATCTCAAGTTGAGCTAATCGAGGATGGGCATAAACTGCAAGGATTACCACATCAAACAACTATTGAAGGTGGCAAAATTGGGGTGACAAATGCCGAAGGCGAAAAATGCGATCGTTGTTGGAACTATTCACCCACTGTCGGACACAGTAGCGAACATCCGGCTGTTTGCGATCGATGTGTTGATGCTTTAGCAGGTGAATTCTAACGTTCTAGTCTAATATAAACTAACGCTATATCTCCGATTTCTCTAGATAAATCAGGGATATGTCCTCAGTAAAACAGAATTATTTATCTGAACTTACTATCGATGTACCAGCAAATTAATATCACACTTCCCCAGAAAACGATCGAATTAATCGATGGTTTATCAGACCAAGAAGATCGAGATCGATTAATTGATGAAGCTATCAATTTCTATATTATCGATCGACAAAAGCAATCACTCCAGCGACAACTTCGTGAAGGTGCTATTCATCGAAGCGATCGAGATTTAGATTTAGTTGAAGACTGGTTCAATTTAGAAGAAGAAGCATGGCTCAAAGATCGAGAATAGTTTATCCAATCAGAGGTGAGATTTATTTGGTAAATTTTGACCCAACGTTAGGAGCAGAGCTAAAAAAAACTCGCCCAGCTTTGATTCTTCAGAATGATACGTCTAATCAATTCAGTCCAATTACAATCGTCGCAGGGATTTCTTCACAGTTCGATCGATTGTTGTATCCAACAGAGATCTCGATCGAAGCTCCAGAAGGTGGACTAGAAAGAGATTCAGTCGTGCTGCTAAATCAAATTCGTTCGATAGATCGTCAAAGACTTATAAAGAAAATCGGCATTCTCACTGTAGAGACAATGCTAAAAATCGATCGAGCAATCCAAATTAGTCTCGGATTGATCGATCGATAAAAACAGCATAATTTATTTAGTTATCGATCGACAGAACCCATGATAATATCGATACTGCCCAAAATTGTCACGATATCGGCAACTTTTACCCCACGCAATAGATGCGGTAAAATCTGGAGGTTATTAAAATCAGCAGCACGAATTTTCCACCGCCACGGGAAGATATTATCTTCACCCATGATAAAGATGCCTAGCTCTCCTTTGCCACTTTCTACCCGCACATAATGTTCGCCCTTGGGTATCTTAAATGTCGGTGCAACCTTCTTGCTGATGTACTGATAGTCCATCGCATCCCACTCAGATTTTGGCCCTGCGGCGATGCGTTTTGCTTCGAGGTTTTCATAGGCACCGCCAGGTAAAGCCGCTATCGCTTGACGCAATATCTTCACCGACTCCCGCATCTCCCGAATTCGCACGAAGTAGCGAGCTAAACAGTCGCCAGCAGTCTCATATTGGACATCCCAATCAAAGTCGTCATAGCACTCGTATTTATCGACCTTGCGCAGATCCCACTTTACGCCAGAACCGCGCAACATTGGCCCCGATAAACCCCAATTAATCGCTTCATCGCGGCTAATCGTCCCCACACCTTCGACCCGACGACGGAAGATCGGATTATTGGTAATCAACTTCTCATACTCATCCACCTTTGGACTGAAGTAATCGCAGAAATCCAAACATTTGTCAATCCAACCATAGGGTAAATCCACCGCTACCCCACCGATACGGAAATAGTTATTATTCACCATCCGATAGCCAGTCGCCGCTTCCCACAGATCGTAAATCATCTCCCGTTCGCGGAAGATATAGAAGAACGGAGTCTGTGCGCCGACATCCGCCATAAATGGGCCGAGCCAGAGCAGGTGATTGGCAATTCGATTTAGTTCCAGCATGATGACGCGGATATGACTCGCCCGTTTCGGGACAGTAATATTCGCTAATTTCTCGACCGCATTCACCGTAATCGCTTCATTAAACATCCCCGCTGCGTAGTCCCAGCGGCTGACGTAGGGCACGAACATCAGATTTGTGCGGTTTTCGGCGATTTTTTCCATACCCCGATGGAGATAGCCGATGACTGGCTCACAATCGACGACATCTTCACCATCGAGGGTGACAATCAGCCGCAATACCCCGTGCATCGATGGGTGGTGCGGCCCCATATTCAGCACCATCGGTTCGGTTCTAGTTTCGAGTTGTGCCATATTCTCTTATTGCGATCGCGCTCTGAAATGAACTATTAGTAATTACTATATGCTTGCCATAGATGGCGGAGTATCGATATTTATAACTGATTCCCCTCACATATTATAAGGGTTTGGTACCGATCGACGGAAGCTCAAAGCTGGGAACACTCAGATCTTACCCGAATGCGGATGGACTATACTATCTCATCGAAATTTAGGGTAGGGGTAATTCATGAATTACCCCTACCCTAAATTTCGACGAGCCACCTAATATTTTCCCATAAATTAATCCACCCCGCACCGATAACCTGTAGGGGTGCCCTTAATGGGTACCCTTAGATCTCCGCTGCGATCTGTAAATGTACTAGTACAAGGTCGATCGAGATATGTGTAAGTTTTTACCCTGAGTAGTGAGATCTGTAAGTAACTGTGGGAACACTAGATCGAGAGCAATTTAGCCTGAGCTGGCTACTAATCGACTAGATCCCCACGAATGACGCTCGATTCGGCAGTCATCAGCAAGGTATCAAAAGATAATCGCCCTATTCATATAGATAATATTTGCCTGCTAACTTTAGCAAGCTTCCAGCCTTAAACCCTCTACAATAATTTTTGCATAACTACCTATGGCAACTACTCCTAACCCGAATACTAATACACCGCTCGTTCCTGTTGTTGTGACGACCGAGAGGACTATGCACAATATCGATCAACTCACTAATATAAACGGCACAGTTTATTTTGTTGGAGATACTTACACTGGCAAAGGATCGGAACTTTACAAATTAGATGCAAATGGTCAACCAGTATTAGTTGCAGAAATTAACACATCCTCTAATGGTTCTAACATTGGAATGATTACCAATGTTAACGGCATCGTATATTTTGCTGCTAGTGATGGGACAACACAAGGATTATACAGAATAGACCCCAGCACTGGCACCCCAAGTCGGTTGGGCAACATGATTATTTTTACAGGTAATAGACAGAATGGTATTAGTGCCAATATAGTCAATATTGGAAATAGCGATTACTTTTTAGCAAATCGCGGCGATAAGCAGCTATGGAAAATAGATCGATCTTCTGGTGCTTTATCTAAGGTTACGCCGAATGGCTTACCAACTAATTTTCTTTTTGATATTGAAGAACCAAACACTGGAAACAACTTTCGTGCTGCAAACAATAATCTAGCTGTCGGAGGCAATTTATATTTTCGAGGTAACGGTCAAGTTTGGAAGTTTGACCCTATTACAAACAACGCATCACCAATTCAAATTCCCAATCAAACAAATTATGCTCCTGGAGAGTTTCATCAAATAGGGAATGCACTATTTTTCACAACGCATAGTGGATCTTCCGGTCAGGAACTATACAAAATAGATGCTAATAGTGGCGCAGCTACTCTTGTTAGCGATCCTATCTTTACATCGAGTAATTATTCAATAGATGACAATAACTTTGTTGATGTTAACGGCACTCTTCATTTTACAACCAATCGTGGTCATGAAATTTGGAAACTAGATGCCACAGGTCAAGCCGTCTTAGCTGGAACTATAAATGGAGCTAGCGGCTCGAACTATCCAAGCAACTTTACAAATGTCAATGGGACGCTATGTTTCGCGTTTGATGATGGTATTAATAACACGCAAATCTGGAAGCTTAACTCAGATGGTACTGTTGCTAGCATCACCAATCTAACTCCAAATCCAACCTATGGAAAAACTTTTGTAGAAAAATTAACGGCGATCGGAAATAAACTTTATTTCACTGCTGACGATGCACAGTATGGAGGAGAGGTACGCGAGTTAGATGTTGCAAATGGTAGTCTAACAACTTTTGATGTGAGTACCGGATTATATGCTTCATCTCCAGCAGGTTCATCCTTGAGATCCAATATCATTAATGTTAATGGGACTCCTTATTTCGCAAGTTCTGTTAAACCAGATGGTGTTTCTTATTATGAAACCAGAATGTTCCAACTCGCTCCATCCGGAACCATAACACCAACACCAACACCAACACCCACACCCACACCAAACCCTAATTCTCCAGGTCAACTAACAACGGCGGCTGGTGATGGTGGATTGGACGTAACTGTAAGTAAAACAGGTTCCTTTAATGGAGCTGCATACGATCCACTTGGTGTTAAAACCGCAAGCTCAACAACTTTTGAATCTAATCTTGCATTTCGGATCGGCGATACTGGCGCACGCAAATTTATCAGTGAATTAGCGACAAATATTACTTCACCTAGCACTGACACTAGTAGTAGTACGAGCAGTCGCTTTCTCGTATCTGGTCTTCAATTTGAATTAGTCCAAACAGTCAGCGATCTCAAAAAAAATACCCAACGAACTGGGAGTGGGCTGACTCAGAC
>NZ_JANOJV010000109.1:0-1810 GCF_031418915.1 Chamaesiphon sp. VAR_48_metabat_135_sub
CGACCCAGGATGCTAACATGGCACTGGTGGCTTCGCCGCGTTTGGCGGTGATGATGTAGAGTCCGCCGCTGATGCGCCCCAAGGCTTTGTCGAGATCGTTATCGAGGGATTTCATCTGCTTGATGCTGCGATCGCGTGTCAACCATTGTCCTAGATCTGTGCCTGCTTCTTCACAGAGTTGGTAGGTATTTTCGGTAGGGGCAGTTTCGATCCGAATTGGCTCGAAGGCTTCACGCACACCGATTTCGCGCAGTTTGTTTCGGAGCAAATAAACTGATTCGTCGTCACCACCGCCAGATTCAAATAGTCCGAAGTTTTGTTTGGCGTTAATTGCAGCTAAGATCGTACTGACTAAGGCTTGAGTTTGAGTAGCATCTACGCCTGACTGGGGGGGCATTCCCACGACTACGCCAGCGGCGATATTTACTAGTTCGCGAACTTCGTGAGGATCTGATTCGCGTAAGTCGATCAGTTCTACGCCTACGCCTGTTTTGGCGATACCTTGACCGATCGAATTGGCAATTAAATCGCTATGTCCGTACTCGGAGATGTAGAATATCACTGCCATCGTTGTGGCTTTGGCTTGGGTTTGACTCCACTCTTGATACCGTCCGACGAGTTCGGTAATATTATATTTTAATAATGGCCCATGTCCGGTGGCAATTGTAGCGATCGGTGGTAAGTCGCCCATGCGTTTGATTGCGGCTAATACCGATCGAGCATTTGGCCCCATTAAACAGTCATAATAAACCTGATAATCTTTATCTAAAATTGCCAGATCTTCATCATAGATCTGGTCATCACAATAGTGCATCCCAAATACGTCGCAAGTGAACAGGGTTTGGGTATGATGGTCGTAGGTGAGAATGGTATCTGGCCAATGGAGATTGGGAGCTGAGACAAATTCTAATTCATGCCCATTGCCTAAGTCCAATCGATCGCCATTTTTGACCATCTTCTGCTGGTAAGGCTGATGGATCAAGTTATCAAGGAATTGGATCGCTACCTTTGCACCGACGACGATAATGTTCGGGTTAAGTTGCAATAAGTCTTTAACTAAACCACTATGATCTGGTTCCGTATGACTGACGACTAAATAATCAATATCTGCGGGATCGATTAATCCTAATAAGGTATCCAAATAAATCTGGCGAAACTTGGCGTGGGAAGTATCTACTAAGGCGATCTTTTCGCCCCGAATCAGGAAGGAGTTATAAGTAGTCCCATTTTCGAGCGCAAATTCAATATCAAACCGATCGCGATCCCAGTCGAGCGATCGCATTACCGTCGTATTCTCAGCAATCTCCTCAACCTGCATCGTCAACCGCTTTTGGATCTTATCGGTCAGTAATACCATAGTAATTCACCTTTGCTTTTAAAACTTTTTTGGTGCTTGTTTCTATTGTTGCACGATTCTTTTGTAAATTTTTATCAAAAATACTATCGATCGGTTAACTTAACCTAAT
Organism: Chamaesiphon sp. VAR_48_metabat_135_sub; assembly: GCF_031418915.1. Lineage (NCBI taxonomy): Bacteria > Bacillati > Cyanobacteriota > Cyanophyceae > Gomontiellales > Chamaesiphonaceae > Chamaesiphon > Chamaesiphon sp. VAR_48_metabat_135_sub. The sequence continues at coordinate 1,467 of NZ_JANOJV010000109.1, forward strand.
CAATTCAACTATCTACTGTCAACTTTTTTCGATCGCCATGAGATGGACAAGGCGGCGCGGAAATAGACTTATCTAACCAACCCACAGCTTGGGAAAATCTGGCTAAGGCTTCATCGGGATTATCCTTGAGTGAAAATACCAGCGCAGCAGCGGCTTGTTCGCGGGCGCGGGCGGGACGATTGGATTTGAGTCTATGCCAATCCGTTTCGGCAATCCGCAGCCGTTCGGCGAGGGCTTGAGCGAGTTCTAGGGTGGTAAGATCGTCTGGAATGGAAGACATGGGAGTTCTGACCTAAATTTAGGCATATTAATAATAATGCTACTTAAATTGTATCTCTCGCCAT
>NZ_JANOJV010000110.1:0-49182 GCF_031418915.1 Chamaesiphon sp. VAR_48_metabat_135_sub
AGCGGTCTTATCATCCTCTTCCAACTCCTAACTTAAAAAAATTGCCAGGAACATTTACATCCCCAGCAATAGTTAAATTTATTTCGAGTTGATGGTGTAAACCCGCCCCGATGGGTTATCTCAGATCTGCTGCAAGATGTGTGTGATTACTGTTTATTTTCCCAGAGATCTAGTAATGTGGCTTCACTAGTTTGATTGACGTAGTGAGGATAGACAATCTCTTTAAAGAGCGTTTTGGTATGGGGAAAGATTTTAGCTTGTACGATCGGATTATAGTCTCGATCGAGTGTCGCTTTCCGCATGGCTTGGCGTTCGGCTTCAGGATATTTCCCGACTTGTAGTTCGGGAATCCAGGTGGAGTGGATTGTCAATCCTAGGCTGATATCGGGATGGCTCAATCGGTAAATTGGCTTCCCTGTAAAACTATCTGCATGGAATACCCAGACTTCATCTTTAGCCACGCTATGGGGATTTTTTGGTTCGGCATCGGACATGATTATACAGACAATATAACCGTGAGTAGCGGGATCTTTGTCTGGGGGACAAGGATCTTTACTGGGGATAAATTGGGGACTGCGAGCCAAATAACCGATGGGAAATTCAAAACTATCGACGATTTCCATCTTTTCTGTATCGAGACGGAGTAGACTGATGGGCATATCAGTTTTCGGTAAACCCTCGATCGGAATGACATGATTGTCTCGATCGCGGTATGCTCGATAAATACGTTTGGGGATGACTTCCCACGAGAAACCCCAACCCATCCAGTACAGACTGGTGATTTTTTCGCCTGTCTCAGCTTCACTATCGCGGTTGAGATTGCGGTGAGTATTGACAGATAACGACCAAGTATTTCGTTTAGTAGGATTATCACCAGCATCGCTGAGGAAATTTGCTTTCAGAACCGCACCTGTTTTACCATCGATCGTATATCGTGCGACGCTATTGAGATCGACTGGTGCGGGTTGCATTCCCTTCAGTTCTTTGCGGAGATGTTTTACCTGCGGCAGCTTGTCTAAGCCTTTATTTACTCCTGCTAACATTTCAATCCCTCTGGTGATTGTTGAGGTATTTTCGTCAGGATTAGGATTGACAGATTCATCGTATTCACCAATCCATTCGGTCACATCCCAACCACCATTATGGGCAGACATTAGGGTAATTTTATCATCGGGATTGCGATAATTGGTGACAAAGTGGGTAACTTCGCGAGGGAGGACGATTTGAATTGCGGTGAGCGTTCGCAGTTCGCCTGGATCGATGGATTTGTCTAGATCCGATCGTTTAACCAGATATAAGTTAGCATAGGGCAATGGTTGAATTAATTTCAGGAATACTAGCGATAACCAGTAGCCAATTTGCACCGAATATTTACGGATACCACCAAACAGAAATGGGGCAAAAATTTGAGATAGTTCGATCTTAAAAGCAATATCACCGACAATAATATAATGCTCGGTCAAAGCCATCTGGTGAACTGCTTGTTGAATAATTACAGGTTCGCCATTGGGTAAAATTAACCGCCACCGCTCGAAGCTTTTACTATCGAACTGATACCGCACGATATAAGTAAAAGCACCCCAGGGATTGGTGAGGACAATTCCATCTTGAGTTAGTTTATTCTTATACCAGCGACGGAATCGATCGATCCAACTAAGTAAACTCAATCCGGCGGAATAATTGCTGGTCACAAATTCGCCTGCTGGCTCTGGATTTAGCGGACTGAGCGATTTTAAATGATCGCAAACGGGGTGAGCGGGGTTAGAACAGGGTTGAAAAACTTGAGTCAGGAAAGCAGGTAATCTCGGTGCTAATCCATCCCAATTACTTACCGCCCCAATCGGCTCTAACAGCTCCATCGAGTCGGGGTCAATGATGTGCGGTCGTGCGGCATCAAAAGTGACTAAAAGATGCTCTTTAGTCGCCATAAAAGCTGTATTCATCTGGTTGCGAGTGCCTAAAAACAGACTGTGACGCACCATGCCGCCATCGAGAAAACGGTAGCCAAATTTATCGAATTTCGGGACTAATTGCGCGGCAAGATCGGCATAATAACAGGGCGTTTTCATCATCCGCGTTTTGAGGATCGCTCGTCCATCCTCAAAACCGAGCCGATAGAGCATCCCATCGCCATTGAGCACCATTCTATCCCCTCTGGCATATTGATCGGGGCTGAAGGTCGTTACAGGGGGCAATGGACAGGCTAAAAAGGCATATCCCCAGATATCGGCGGGAAGTTTCCAGTCGGTGGGAATTTGTGCCTGAATTTCTGGAGGTAATCGATCTCGATATTTTGCTAGAGTATTAGCATTAGTATTTAATAATGTGCCATATACAGGCTGCGTATCTGCACTCAATTCAGCCAATACTTCAGGAGCTAATGCAGCGGCTATTTCTGGCTTCAGATACCAACATAATTGCAGATTGAGGTCAGTCGGATCGTGTTCTCGTCGGCGTTTGCGAACATCTGCTAAATTGGTACCGATCGATGAATAGGGAATAAACCCCACATTGTCTGAATTAGTTACCGCTTGGACTTCGGGCATTGATAAAACCTCCGCAGATGAAATAATCCGGCTTGAGATCTGTCGTTCAACTTTTGAGATGTTTGTTGTTTTTAATTGTAAGTTATCGGGGTTCGGGATTCGGAAAATATAGCAACCGCTATAGCAATTAGGGCATTTCGACCATTACTGCAATACCTTATCGATTAGGAATGGAGATTGCAACAGTTTTATTTTTAAAAACTAGCATCGAACCCCGAACCCCAACAATTCATCCCATCGGATTAGTTAAATTAGTTGGCGGATCTGCTTCAATGGTCTGAGTCTCAGTTCCAGCATTGGCTAGTTGCAAAAAGGTATTGAGCGGGCCAAAATTTGTAGCATGAACGATCGCCGGAACATCATAACCCTTGAGTTCTACCGAGCATTCTTTAAATACTCGATGTTTGCCCAGTACAGGTGCCAAATATCGATAGGTAGAAGATCCAATGGCAATTTCGGCGTTAAGTTCTTTGGTAATTGATTCGAGGCGAAAAGCTGCATTTACAGTATCGCCCAAAGCAGTATAGTCAGGTTGATCGCCACTACCCGCATTACCGATCATCGCGTGTCCAGTATTGATTCCGGCTCCAATTTTTAGCTCAAATGGTAAGGGATACTGTTGGCTCAACTCTTTAGTCATTTTATTGAGGTCGTCCAACGCCAAGAGAATATTGATCATCTCTTGTTTGGTGACAGTTTCCCCATTGTGGAACCACAAAGCCATCAATGCATCGCCAATATATTTATCTACCCAACTGCCCCGATTGCGGATGATCGCGCCTGCATTGCGGAACCAGGTACTCATGACCTCAGATAGCAGATTTTCATTAGTTTGACGAGTCAGAATTGTAAAGTTCCGCATATCTACCACCATCACCGACATCAACTTGCGGAGGTGGAGAATTGAGGTAACTGTACCATCAAGTGTGCCTTCTGGATCTAACCCAAGCGGATCGTCGCTAGCACTGGGACAATGAAATTCAAATTCAGTTTGGCCGAAAGTAATCGTATCGCCATCATGAATAGTGACAGGAATACTGACTCTACGTCCATTTACAAACGTGCCATTGCTACTACCTAAATCAATTAGGTAGCGATCGCCAGCATCGGTATATTGAATCATCGCATGGTTGCGAGAAATACAACGGTCTTTGACGACAAAATGATTGTCATCACCTCGACCGACAGTCCAGCAGTTACCATCAGTTAATGATAGCTGGCGTTGACCGTTGTCAGTTTTCAGGAGTAGATAAGGCGATATTCCCTGGTTCACGGTTGGGTAAAAATATGACGGTGAACTAGTATGTGATGGATGGGGAGGTGCTAACTAACTTTAGATAATTCATGCACAGCTAGCAAACCATAGAAACAAACTATCAACGACGATAGTGGTTAAGACTGCGCCACTAAAAGCATACCAGTGCAACTGTTTCGTTCCTAAAGACATTATACCCACACCTAAGAGTAAATTGACCAGTACAACTGCCCATGCTGTTCCCCAAGGGGTACGAACTTGAGCGATCGCTTGCTGTAAGATAGGCATGGCTAAGGTTGGCTCGACCTCCATCAATTGTCGCCAGTAGTCAATTAAGCCAACTTGATAAAAATATAAGTCAGTAATTGCTGTCCCCAGGAGGGAACCGAGGTAGAACAGACTACCAATTTTGCTGACACCCTTCCACAGTGCCCATAGCGCAAATGGTACACCGATCGACTCGATCGGTAAATGAATCGCTGGTTCCCACCTAAACCAACCCCAATAAATCGCTCCAGCCAACCAACTCCAACTAAATCCCAGGAGCAGGTCCCCCCAAATTTGGCTGTGGGGACGTTGAATCAGGATTAACCCCAGACAAATCCAGAGCAGCGTACTGACGACACTGAGAACTGGATAATGCCGCACTAGCGGAGCTTCGATGAAGACAGGAACAGATACCAAAAATGCTGCTGCTGCAAATGTACCCCAAGCTCCTTGAAGTTGCCATTGCCACGCACCGCTAGTTTCACTGGATTTATAGCTAGGATTAACCAAAATAATTATTGATATTGTTGACTTAATGTTTATTTATATAAAGCTATTATATGGGTTCCTTGTCGATCGAGCAAGCCAGTAAACCTTGTAGAATAGGGATTCTGGCAGTTAATTTTGGCTCTCGATCGATTGCTGTGATTATGAGAGGCAACTCTTTCGGGCATTAATATTTGTTACATGGAACGGTAAACAGTGAGAAAATATCGCTGAAAGATTTATTTTTTCGATCGAGTAAAATGTTACTATCCTTCCGCAAATCTCTGACAAAACTCACTGACAACCTTTTCGAGTTAGGGCTTGCACTAGGCAGTGGCATTTTGATGGGAATCACCCTCGCGCCATTAGAAGCTTGGTATTTTGCCTGGATTGCCCTCGCACCATTGTGGTACTTAGTCTGCCGAGATCGTCACTCTCCCGCAGTTCTCTATGGCTTATGTTGGGGTATTGGTTTTTATGGCTTAGGGTTAAGTTGGATCTTTGGAATCCATCCGATGACGTGGATGGGAGTACCTTATTTAGCGAGTTTAGGAATTGCTACTTTTTGCTTGACTTTTATCACCTTGTGGGGAACTAGTTTAGCTATTCTGTGGTCGATTTGTTTGAAGTTTATTAATTATAAACCTCAACTAAATCCCTCTATCCGTGTAATTTTAGGTACAGCTTGTTGGTGTGGATTGGAGGAATTGTATAGCCTGACTGACTTATGGTGGACATCACTAGCACTGACTCAAAGTCCACACAATTTAGCCATTCTCCATCTCGGACAATTATCAGGGCCGACTACTGTTACTGGATCGATCGTTTTAATCAATGGTTTAATTGCTGAAGCATATTTAGCATTTAGTCGCAATCGTCACCAGCTTAAACTGATGAAAAGAATTCGACCAGCAATACCTTATATTAGTACGGCGATCGCGTCAATTATCATTTTACATCTAATTGGATCTAATCTAGCCGATCGACCATTGATACAATCGATCGAATCCAGTCTGAAGATCGGGATTATTCAAGGAAATATCGGTAACGAAGTCAGACATTATCGATCTGGATATGACCTTGCGATCGATAATTATACCAAAGGTTATTTAGAATTAGCCGAGCAAAGTGTAGCTGCTGTTGTCACTCCAGAAACCGCTTTCCCCTATCGAGAAAGTCAAATTAAGCGCACACCCTTTTATCAAGCAATTTTAGCTAAAAAAGTTACTGCACTAATTGGTGGGTTCGGAGAAGTACCCAGTGGAATCACAAATAGTATTTTAACTATTAATGGTAAAGGTGAAACTATCAGTCGCTATGACAAATGGAAATTAGTACCACTAGGTGAATACATTCCCTTCGAGCAGTATCTCGGTAAATTAATCGATACAATTTCACCCCTAGACTCACACTTAGCCGCTGGTAAATTTGCACCGTCAGTAATTACCCCATTCGGAAATACAATCTTTGGAATCTGTTATGATTCCGCTTATCACGAACATTTTCGCCGTCAAGCACAGACGGGAGATCTAATTATTACTGCGGCGAATGATGCCCATTATGGCAGTGCAATGCCCGCTCAACATCATGCCCTAGATTTGATGAGAGCAATTGAAACAGATCGCTGGGCTGTTCGTGCTAGTAATACTGGTTATTCGGCAGTTATCGATCCACATGGGCAGACACAATGGATTTCTAAACTCGATGAATTTGCCGCTCATGCCCATCAGGTTTATCGTAGACATACTCAGACATTATATGTTCGCGTTGGTAATTGGCTGACACCTTTGTTGTTTGCGATCGGGTTAATCTTATTTTTCAGATCTTATTCATCGATAAAAAGTGAAGTCTAAATTGCTACGATATCCCCGACTTCTTGAAAAAGTTGGGGATATGCGACTACTTAATTTATAAACACATTATCTGTCCAACTTCCATGTAAACCATAGGGAATATAATGAGTCAACCATAAAGTCGCGACAGCCCCCTTTGTCAGATCTGCAGCATCGAGAATGACCACAGCCGATCGATCTCTAGATCCATCATAAATCATCGCCATCAACCAGCCATCGTCTTCCTGAGTGCCCCCAGGACGCGGCACGAAGACAGGTTCGTTGACGTATCCTGTCGGTGCCGCCGTCCATAATTGCTGTGAGCCAGTTTCTCGATCGAGTTTGATGATACTTTGGAGTGGAGCATTACCGTCCAAAGTTTGAGCCGCACCCATGTAGACATAGCGATAGGGATTGCCAACATTTGCGGGGTTAATTGTCGGAAATTCACAACAGCGGGGTTCGACGAGATTGCTATTTACCTGTTGAGTTTTGAGATCTAATTCAAATCGCCATAGTTGCCCTGGAGTGAGAGAATTAAAATCAAGATCGCGAAAATCTGTATCGGGTTCGGGTTCGGGAAAAGTATCGTAGGCAATTGAATCGATCGATATTTTATCATCGTGCTCGAAGGCATTAGCATGGTGGAAGACAAATCCCGATTTAGTTTCAAAAATTTGGATACCTTCGCCACTGCGAGGATTGCGGGGAATAAGGATAATTTTTGTCGGCTTTTCGGGTTCAAATTTAACGCATTCAGCCGCACCTTTCAATCCCAAGAGGAAGGGAACGGGATTAAAACTGACAGGGTTTTGGAAGAAGATACAGTAGTTAGGTGTAATCGCAAAGTCATGAATGAACGCAAAGCCAGAAATTAGATGTGAATGCTGTTCGACGACTTCGCCATCTAGATCTAATTCATAGACAGTAATTTCAGTTAAGAGTCCAGTTCGATCGAATTTACCAGCCTTTAAGCCAAAGTTTACCATTCTCCCTTTGGGGTCGAATAATGGATGAGCGGCAAAGGCATCGCCAGGTTTTAAGGTATTATTTAGATACTCTATACCTAATGTATCTAAAGTTTTGGGATCTAAACGATGGGGTTCGGCTGCTTCCCACAATGCGAGTAATTTTCCACCCCAGTAGACTACTTGGGTATTGGCAATATTTTTTAAAGTGACATCAAAAGCATTACTCAACCAACCCCCAGTTTTCTTGGTACCAAATACGCCGCGATAGAGAAATTTACCAGCAATTTGTTCGGCGAGGTAGGATTCAGTTTGCACGAACCGATTGAGAAAATATGCTCGACCATCTTGAAAGGTAATTCGACAAATCATCCCATCGCCATCAAAAGGATGACGGACTGATTCATTATTTATATCTAGCAATCCTGGGCCATTTCTAAATAATGTACCCGTTAAATCGTGAGGTATTTGTCCTTCGATTTCAGTGATTTGATAATCATATTCTTGTTTTTGCGATCGATATCCCTGTTTCCACTGGGCTAGATTATAGGGAAGTTCTTTAATTTGAGTTTTCATATTATATAAAAATAAACTTCGATTGAGATGAAAAATCCCCTCCTAGGAGGGGTGCTCATAGGGCGGGGTGGGTAGAATCTACGCAGCACTTACTCAAATTTTTGGCTTAGTTTCTAATAATTCTGGAGACATATTGGGAATAAAAGATTGATTCCCAACTATACCAGTTTGTGGATGTTCAAGCGCACTAGCTGGCGGAATCGATCGGTGGGTTTCTGCTGCTAATTGAGGATCTTCATTCGGCAATAACTTGATAAACACTAATGGCAACACACTACCGAGATTAGTAATCAAAACTAACAACCATAACTTATCGAAATTAGTATCAGTTACTCCGAGTAAATGTGTAAGAATCGCGCCGCCTTCCTTGGATACCAACCCCGATAAATTCAGCACCGACATCAACATCGCAAATAGAGTCGCCTCAATCCCTGGCGGACATAATCTTGCTGCTAATATGAGTACAGGCATAAATGTTAATTGTCCCATCACAGTCAGAATTAAACTATCCCCTAATGCAAACCAATGGTCGTCAATGCCTAACGCTCGATTAGTATGAGTAACTAATAATAGTGCTGTCAAACCTAATAGGGATGAGAATAATGTCGTCCAGACAAAAATTTGCCGAAACGGAATGGTTTTTAAAAAGCGTTGGAAAAACCACACGCCAAATAATGATGCCAAACTCGTCACTAGTCGCACCCGCCCTAAAAATTCGGGCGTAAATCCCAACTCATTAGTACTAAAGTAGAAAAAAGCTGACTCGGCTGTCGGTGTGCATTGCCACAGAAACAGAAATAATGTCGGCATCCAGATCGCTTTCTGGCTTAAAGCCGCCCACAATTGCTGGATTTGATCTGTGACAATTGCTTTGCGTTCGCCGTCGGCTGAGGTAACTGGTTCCTCTGAAATTAACCAAGCTGCAGCCGAAACGAGCAGCGGGAAGACAGCGGTAATTGCAAAGACAGTGCGGGTACTGAAGTGTTCTAATAATAAACCACTAAAATAGGCGGTGAGTAGCCCCCCAACGGCTGCTGCGCCCCAGCAGAGAGATTGAATTGAACCAGAGTCAACTAATGATTCGCTCCTGGCGCGTTCGACAATCAGAGAATCGACAATGACATCACTAACCGCTACCGAAAGTGATGTCATCACAATTGCGAATGTAGCAGCCACCGTTGTATGTACGAGACCTGCGAGACTCAACCAGGCAAACACACCTAGTAAACCTGATAAAATTAAATAGGGTCGTCGTCGATAGCCGAAAATTGGTAAGCCATCGGAAATAAAGCCAAACACGGGCTTAATGACCCACGGTAAGGCGGCTATTCCCATCAATGCAGCTACTTCGGCTGGCGATAGTGCTAGTTCATCCTTGAGGAAAAAACTTACCGCCAACCTGGAGATTCCCAAAATACCCTGTACGGCGTATACCAGCAAAATCGCTAGCAATTCGGGAGTAGGCTGATGTCCGAACAGAAGCTTGGTGAGGAAAGGATGGGACTCGATTTCTGATGACTCGGAACGATCGGTCAGCATTGTTAAAAAATGTTACGCAGTATCCAACTCTATGTTAATCGATGATAGGTGTTTTAATCCAATCCCCGAGCTACTCGATTCTGCGACACAGAGGCTTTGCCAACGAGAATCCAGTGACTCTCAAGCGAATCTAACGGTTGTCAGAGATAATATCCATGCCTAAATTAACAACTTTCCATGGTGGCTGTCACTGTGGAGCAGTCCGCTATCAAGTCCAAATCGCAAAACTCGAAGCAGTTGAATGTAATTGTTCGATTTGTGCTAAAAAAGGCTTCATTCATCTCATCGTTCCCGCAGATCGATTTACGCTACTTCAGGGACAAGATACGCTTAGTACTTATACCTTCAACACAGGTATCGCCAAACATCATTTTTGTCGCCATTGTGGAATTCACTCTTTCTATCGTCCGCGATCGCACCCAGACGGATATGATATTAATCTTCGTTGTTTAGATGGCAATTCAGTCGATCTATTTGATATCACTTTGTTTGACGGCAAACATTGGGAAGAACAGATCGACCAAATTCGCGATCGATATAGCTGAAATATAATGAGCAATACATATGTTATTCTGCTCGATCGATCAACTCCGATACCAAGTACTCGAAACTCCAGCTTTATCAATCACCACAATCTTATCTTCGGTCAATTTAGCGCGGATGCGATCGCTTGTGGCAAAATCTTTATTCGCTCTGGCAATTTGACGTTCGGTTAATAATGCTTCGATCTCCGCATCGCTCAAAGTATCCAAAGCTTTACTGATATTTTGATTGATTGCAGTACTACCTAATTCATTGGGATTAACTTCCAAACCAAATACTCCTGCTAATTTTTCTAAAGTTTGCCACTTGTCTCTTAGTAAAATAGGGTCTACGTTTTGCTCACTATCATGAGTGATAATATTGCCTACTTTTCGCAATTCTTTGGCGAGTTCAAATACTACCACCAAACCCTCTGCAAAGTTGAAATCATCATCTACCGCTGTATTAAACCGTTCTACTTCAGTAGCTGTGGATGCTGGAAGTTCTGATGAAATAGGATCTAAATTATCCCAGCCTAGTTTCTTACCGAACTTATCACTAAATATCAATCCATCTTTGATTGTCTGCCAGCTTTGTCCAGCCGCAGTAATTGATGCATCGCTAAAATCCATCGGTTTACGATATTGGGCGGTGAGGACAAATAATCGCACCGTCATCGGATCGATTTGTTGGTCATTTCCATCGCGATAATCGTCCAGTAACTTGCGGATTGTGATAAAGTTACCCAATGATTTGGACATTTTTTCACCACTGAGCTTGACCATGCCATTGTGCATCCAGTAAGTGGATAATGGTCGATCGTGAGCACACTCAGATTGAGCGATTTCATTTTCATGGTGAGGGAAGACTAAATCTCCGCCGCCGCAATGGATATCGATGGTTTCGCCCAACTGTTTTTGGATCATCGCAGAGCATTCTATATGCCAGCCTGGACGACCATTTCCCCACGGAGACTCCCAGGAGGGTTCGCCTGGTTTTGCTGCTTTCCACAGGGCAAAATCGAAGGGATCTTCTTTCTTGATTTGGTCGGGATCTGCGGCTTCGACACGTTCGCCAGCACCAGCGCGGAGATCGTCGAGGTTGCGTTTGGAGAGTTTGCCATAGTCATCATCTTTCCGCACGCGGAAGTAGACATCGCCGTCTACTGCGTAGGCAAATCCTTTGGTTTCGAGATCGGCGATTAAGTCTTGGATCTCTTGAATATGTTTGGTGGCGAGGGGATAGCTATCTGCATCGCGGACATTAAGACGGTGAAGATCCTCAAAATAAGCATCGGTATATTTCTCGGCTACGGCTGTCATCGAGCTTTGTTCGATATCGGCGCGTTTGAGAATTTTGTCGTCGATATCGGTGAAATTTTGGATATATTCGACAGCATAGCCGCGCCACTGAAGATAACGCCTGACGGTATCCCACACAATATACGATCGAGCGTGACCGAGATGGCAGTAATCGTATACAGTCACCCCACAGCAGTACATTTTCACCTGATTGGGTGTCAAGGTTTGGAACGGCTCTTTTGTTCTGGAGAGGGTGTTGTATATGGTTAGGCTCATTGTGCGATTAAATTAGGGGAAAATTGACTTCGACTGGAATGGCGTTACCCCCAACCCCCTTTACAAGGCGGCAGGGTGGATTAATTGTCAGGGAATAAAATCTAGAACCCTAGTATTTAGTCTTCACCCGCCCTGAAATGAATTTCGGGCTAACGGCAAAAGTCCATTGAAATGGACTGAAGAAAATTTTCTAGCGACAATTAATCCACCCTGCCCAACCCCCTTTACAAGGGGAGGGCTGGGGTGGGGTGAAGATCTACGCAGCAACTCAAACAGACTTATAGCAGGCAGGAAATTAGACTCCCGAATAAAGGTTAAAATGACTAGTGGCTCGATCTGCTCTATTCTAAGTTTGCCATCTATTGACTGCGAATTCCCGTACAATCCCAACTCATACTTTTATGACTTCAACTACAATCGCTCCCACTCTCGAAATCATCGATGTAGACCAGAAGCTAGTACCTGTGACGATTATCACGGGGTTTCTCGGTAGTGGGAAGACTACGCTGCTCAATCATATCCTCCAAAATCAGCAAGGGATTAAAACTGCTGTCCTCGTGAATGAGTTTGGCGAAATCGGTATCGACAACGATCTGATTGTCGCGACTGGCGAGGATATGGTGGAGTTAAATAATGGGTGTATTTGCTGTACGATCAATGAGGATTTAGTTAATGCGGTACATAAGGTACTGGCGCGATCGGAACAAATTGATTATCTTGTTGTTGAAACTACGGGTTTAGCAGATCCTTTACCTGTCGCGTTGACTTTTTTGGGTACGGAACTGCGCGATTTGACGCGGCTTGATTCGATTATTACTTTGGTTGATGCAGCGAATTTTAGCCTCGATCTTTTCAATAGTGAAGCTGCACAAAGTCAGATTACTTATGGCGATATTATTCTGTTGAATAAGACCGATCTTGTCGATGAAGCAGATGTCGATATATTGGAACTGCGCCTGCGAGATATGAAGGAGGGTGCGAGAATTATTCGGACGACTAAATCGCAAGTATCCTTACCAATGATTCTTAGTGTGGGTTTATTTGAGTCTGATAAATATCTGGAGGCTCCAGCTATTCATGATGAACACGAACATCATGACCATGCTCATGAAGACCATAGTAATTGCGACCACGACCATAATAAGTGCGAACACGATCATCACGGACACGACCATCACAACCATTCACATCATTTAGATAATGATGGTTTTACGTCTATGTCGTTTGTGAGCGATCGACCATTTTTATTGCGTAAGTTTCAGCATTTCTTGGACAATCAATTGACTGTAAATATCTTCCGTGCTAAAGGATTTTTATGGTTTGATGAAAGCGATAAATGTCATGTCTTTCATCTCTGTGGTAAACGCTTCTCGATCGATGACGAACAATGGAAAGGCGAGCCTCAAACTAAGTTTGTAATTATCGGTCAGGATCTCGATAATGATAAAATTCTCAAGCAGTTAGAAAAATGTTTAACTACTGATAAAGCAACTGCTGGAAAAGGATTTGGCAAGTAGGGATTTGTTTTCTCGATCGCAATAAGTAGCTAGAAATACGATCGATCCTCATAGGTTTAAGGTGGTGCCAAATACCCATCACCTTAAATGATATATTGAATAATTGAACGATCGAATCACCATGCTAGACACTGCACTTGAATTTCTCCAAGCTGAATTAAAGGTTTATTTGCTCACCCAGACAGGCTCAGAAGTCAAGGTAGAGATGAGCAAACTGGCAGATGAAGCTGGTAAATATGCATTTGAGCTAGATAGCATTGCAGTGTCTATCATCAATATCGAACAGGATTGCACCTTTAAAGCCCAGGTTCCTCACCACACTTATACCAAGGGGCAAAATGTCAGATTAGAGCCTGAATTGAAACTCAACCTATACGTGATGTTTGCGGCTAACTTTAAACAATACAACCTGGCATTAAAATATATTTCCTATGTGTTGACATATTTTCAGTCACATCCCTCATTTACTTCAGTAGAATATCCAGCACTCGATCCACTAATCGAGAAACTAGTACCACACTTACAATCGCCCAGCTATGAGCAATTAAACCAGATCTGGGGATCGATCGGCGCAAAACAATTACCATCAGTTATTTACAAGATTCAGATGGTGTCCATCCAAAGTATGGTACCAACGCTGATTCAGCCACCAGTCCTGGAAGTCAACACAAATCTTCACGGTCAATGACGCTGTAGTGTAGTAGAATTGCTGACAACAAGCCGAGTGTCTGTCTACTATCGTCGAGTCTTGCAGGCTCGTAGCGACCATGCAGTTTCGCACACTATTTACTGTCGATATATCCCACACGTACTATAGTCAGGGCTGCAAAGATTTCGATTTTATTATTCCTGCTGATACAGCACAATTGCTCAAAAACGGCAAACTAATCGCCAAGATCCGCGAGGGGAAATTATATATATTGTTTGCTGTGGATGAAGCTGGCGGTGCTGTGGTGCCTCTGACAGGGGAAACTCTCCGCATCGGATTGAAACTGCTCAATCCGTTCTTTAGCAACTTCACCAATTTAGATTTCGATTTCCATTCATCCCACGCTCTGTATCGAAACTCACCCAACCCAGCGGTACTAAATCCGGCGCAAGCTGTCACCTTGGTGGGGCAAAGATTCAGCCATTCAATTGTCAACAATACACGACCGCTAACCGTTACACTCAAAGATGCTAGCGATCGAGTAGTGCAAGTAGACTCGATCGACACTCTGAACGATCGATCGAGTCTAGCTTACGATCTCCATGGGCAAACCGCAGGTGTCTATACTGTCACAGAAGCTGATGCTGTCAGTACCAAAACCGCCAGTTATTATGCCGATCTCGAATTACAGCAGCAATCAATTTTCGGTTTAATTGAAATTGCGATCGACAGTAGCTTTTATACAACACCCCCTGAATTTACCATCTCATTTGCAGCCCAGCAAGAAACACTGAAATATTACCTGGTTGTCAAAAATTACCTAGATCCTGATTTCGATGCACTGTCTGTTTCAGATGCTGGAGAAGATGGGAGATCGACGATTAGTTTCATAAAAGTTTTACCTGCTGCCTTCACAAATAAAGATATTTCACCCAATCTGCTCGGCGGTAGTGGCGATACCAAGATTGTGATGTTTCGATCTCAGACAGCCGTGGTGCGACAGGAAAAAGCCCGACAGAAAATTCAATTGAAAAAAAATGGGGTTACGATAATTCCACACCTGCCGAATCCTGGGATCGATCGAGCAAATGCAGATTCGATCGTTCAACTTGCTAAACTAAAACCCTAAACAGCTAAACTTATGCCAACTTACAAAACCCCAGGCGTATACGTTGAAGAAATTTCGATCTTTCCCCCTTCAGTTGCAGAAGTAGAAACAGCGATTCCAGCTTTTATTGGGTATACACAAATTGCCAAAAAGAATGCTGACAATGACCTCAAGCTGAAACCGACTAAAATTTATTCACTCAAAGACTACGAACAATATTACGGCTATCCCAAAGAAGATACTATCGACCTGACCGTTATTAATGCTAGTACTGGTGGATTTGCGGTTAGTTTATTTACCGAACCAACTGTAAATTACTTGCTATATTACAGCATTAAAATGTTCTTCGATAACGGGGGTGGACAGTGCTATATCATTTCAGTAGGTGGCTACCCATCGAACAACACCACCAAACCGCTAGGTTCCGATCTAACTAAAGGTTTAAGTGCGGTAGAACTAGAGGATGAACCAACGCTGATTGTCATCCCTGAAGCAGTGCAAATGACTTCAACCGAGTATGGGAATTTAGTGAAAGCAGTACTCAACCAATGTAACAAATTGGGCGATCGATTTGCTATTTTCGATCTCTACGACGGCAAAGGAGATACTAGCTCCACCGAACCAATCCACCTAAATGATACCCAACTCAGTACTAATCGGGACTACTTTGGCAACAATTATCTGAAATATGGTTCTGTTTACTATCCATTCCTGAAAACCACATTAAACTTTCATGTGAATGATGGCGAAACCAATGTGAATGTTACTCCTCCCGCAGGTTCGGGTGCTATAGCCACAGCCACCGTATCTGGAGCTGGTGTAATTACGAGTATCGCTGTCGATTCAGGCGGTACAGGCTATACCGCCGCGCCTAATATTTCTTTCTCAGGTGGTGGTGGAACGGGTGCTGTAGCCACAGCCACCGTATCTGGAGCTGGTGTAATTACGAGTATCGCAGTCACTCCAGGCGGCACAGGCTATACTGCTGCTACTAAGGTTGTTATTACTCCTGCTGCTGCTGTTGCGGGCAATCTTGCCAGTTTCAAAACACCGAACACAGCACTTTACAACTTTGTCAAGAGTGTGCTAAAAGAACATTTTGTCATTTTACCTCCAAGTGGTGCAATAGCGGGCATTTATGCGGCGATCGATAGTAACAGAGGCGTGTGGAAAGCTCCAGCTAATGTGAGCCTTGCTAATGTCATCGAGCCAGTTGTCAAACTTGACGATACCAGACAGGAAAACCTAAATGTTGATGCGACGACGGGTAAATCTATTAATGCCATTCGTGCCTTTATGGGTAAAGGAACATTGGTATGGGGTGCAAGAACTTTGGCTGGAAACGATAATGAATGGCGATATATTTCGGTGCGTCGCTTTTACAATACAGTTGAAGAGTCAATCAAGAAATCTACTTTCTGGGCGGTATTTGAGCCGAATGATGCCAACACTTGGGTAAAAGTGCGCGGCATGATTGAGAATTATCTGACTCAAAAATGGCGAGAAGGGGCATTAGCTGGAGCGACTCCCAAGGATGCTTTCTTTGTTAAATGTGGACTGGGTATTACCATGACATCCCAAGATATTCTCGAAGGGAGAATGAATGTAGAAATTGGGTTGGCGGTAGTGCGTCCGGCTGAATTCATTATCATGAAGTTCTCACACAAATTGCAGACATCTTAACGATCGATTCAATTCAAGCAAACAGTAACAAATCCACATTCAAGCTAGACAATCATCATGGCTGATAAATTATATCCTCTTCCGGTCTTTCATTTCCGTGTTCAGTTTGGCACAGAGCAGCTTGGATTTACAGAGGTGTCTGGATTAACCCAAGAAAGGCAAGCAATCGAGTATCGTGCGGGTGACTTTCCTGAGTATTCTACGATCAAATATCCAGGTATGGCAAAGTACACTAACCTCGTTTTCAAGCGTGGTGTTATGGCAAGTGACAATAAGTTTTTTGAATGGCTTAATAGCGGTATGAAGCTGAGTAAAGTAGACAGGAAAGACCTCACAATTAGTCTGCTAAATGAAAATCACGAGCCAGTGATGACTTGGAAAGCCATTAGAGCTTTCCCTGTCAAGATAGAAGGTCCCCAGTTAAAAGCGACAGGTAACGAAGTTGCGATCGAATCGATCGAAATTGCCCATGAAGGACTAACAATCGAGAATCTCTAATGTCAAATTATTATCCCCCAGTTGGGTTTCATTTTAAAGTTGAGGTGCAGAATGTGCAGAATGCTGATGATGTAAGGTTCTCGGAGGTAAGTGGACTATCGGTAGAAATGGGCACGGAAGAAGTAGCTGAAGGAGGTCAAAATCGATTTATTCAGAAGTACCCTACTCGAACTAAATACCCAGAGTTAGTTTTAAAACGTGGATTGCTGGTAAATTCCGAGATTCTCACTTGGATTCGCCAGTGCTTGGAAGACTACCAGATTCAGCCCAAAGATATCTTTATCAAGCTATTGAATGAAGAACATCAACCTCTGCTGACTTGGAATATCACCAAGGCTTATCCAACTAAATGGTCGGTGAGCGATTTCAATGCCTCAAATAATGCCGTCGTTATCGAAAGTCTCCAGTTTTTTTATCAATCTTTTACCCTAGTTAAAACTTAAATTATGCCCATAGTTATCGATGAAGTCGTGATTTCTGTCGAAGTTACCAATCAAGCCTCAGGCGGTGCTACCTCCGCACCTAATCCGACTGAGGATAAGCAAACCATCATCAATGAATGTGTAGAAAGAGTGTTGGACATCTTCAAACAACAGGAAGAACGTTGAATTAATTGAGAATTGATAATTGGGCTAATTAACCATGAGTGAGAAGGGAACGCTGGAAAAACTGACGATTTTATCGTATCAAAATGCTGATTATTCTGACCAAACACCAATTGAAAAACTTCCGAAATTTCAGGCTTATGTTAATCCCAGCGAAATTACTATAGCTTATGAAGTTGAATATGATAGTACACAGGGTGCGGGAACGACTAATAGTCGGATGAACTTTAAGAAAGCCAAACCTGGCGATCTTGCGCTGACATTTTTTCTGGATGGAACGGGTGCAAATGGTTACTTAATTGATGTTCAAGATAAGATCGAAGAGTTTCAACTTGCGACGGGTTATAACGGTGAAATTCATCGGACGAGTTATCTCAAGGTGATGTGGGGGACTTTACAAATTAAGCGTTGTGTGCTGAAGAGTGCCTCGATCGCGTACAAGCTATTTAAACCCGATGGCGTTCCGTTACGGGCGGTAATTACTGCCAATTTTATCGATAATTCTGATGATAAAACCCGACAAGCGATCGCTAAAGATAAATCGCCCGATCTGACTCGGATTCTATTAGTTAAAGCGGGGGATACATTGCCTGGTTTGTGCGATCGATTTTATGGCGATCCCAATTACTATCTGGAAGTGGCGAGGGCAAATCGGATCGACAACTTTCGCCGCCTCACCCCTGGTAGTAAAATTTTCTTTCCCCCTCTAGAGAAATAGGTGTTGGTGATTTGAGGTACGATTCTCTACTTTCACAATAAAATCATCTCCCCGCTCCCCGCTCCCCGCTCCCCGCTCCCCGCTCCCCGCTCCCAGCAACGCCGAGAAATAATCATGCCAGAAACCAGGACTTTACCCATTCCGATCGAACATCGTGAATTTACTATCAAAGTGAATGGTGTGGTAGTGGGGCGCGAACAGCAGTTGGTGGGAGTATATGTGACGAAAACGGTCAATAAGATCGCTGCTGCTCGGCTGGTGTATTTGGATGGATCTAGTGCTCCTGGTGACTTTCCCCTGAGTAATACCGATCTATTGATTCCTGGTAAGGCTGTCGAAATTCTGGCTGGTACGACCAAAGATCCGATCTCCATCTTCAAAGGTATTATCGTCAGGCAACAGTTGAAAGTGCGGGGTCACACGGCTTCCCAATTGACGATCGAATGCCGCCATCTCGCCGTTAAGCTAACTATCGGGCGGAATAATGCCTACTTTTTCGATCGATCTGACAGCGACATTATCAGCGATCTGTTTAAAAAAGCCAAAATTGAGGCAGAAGTAGAGAGTACATCAGCCATCCACAAACAGCAGGTGCAGTATTACAGCACCGATTGGGATTTCTTGCTGGCACGGGCGGAAGCAAATGGCAAATTAGTATTTACTGATGGCGATCGAGTGACTGTAAAAGCACCTAAATTTGACGGGAAACCAGTCTGTAACCTCTCCAGCCCGACGATTTTGGAGCTAGATGCCGAAATCGATGCCCGCCTTCAATACAGTGCCGTCACCAGCGTTACCTGGGATGCCGCCCAACAGAGTTTGGTGACGAAAGAGGCAAAAGACCCCAAACTCACAGAACCAGGCAACTTGAGCAGTGATAAGCTGGCAGCAGCGATCGGCTTGGATTACTATCGACTGCAACATATGGCTATCAGCGAAGAAGAGGCACAAGCTTGGGCGGATGCCCAGTGGCTCAAGTCCCAAATGAGTCGGGTCAGTGGGCGAGTCAAATGCGAAGGGATTGCGACGGTGAAACTGGCTGATATCGTGACATTGAGCGGCATGGGCGATCGATATAATGGCAATGTATTTGTCACAGGGGTACGTCACGATTTTGACCTCGTACAGGGCTGGAAAACCCATATCCAGTTTGGGAATGTCGAAAAATGGCTGACAGCAGAGCACCATATTGCCGCGCCGCCAGCGGCTGCTCTGTTGCCAGGGGTAAATGGCTTGCAGATTGGCGTGGTGGTTAGCAATGAAGATCCAGATGGCGAAGATCGGGTACGGGTGAAGATGCCCTTAATGGATCGGGAGGATGGCACTTGGGCGCGGGTGGCGACAATTGATGCGGGGAAAGATCGCGGCTGCTTTTTTCGTCCCGAAATCGGCGATGAGGTAGTACTGGGCTTTTTGAATGACGATCCACGACAGGCAATGATTTTGGGGATGCTCCATAGTAGTGCTAAAGCCGCACCACTCAAAGGATCGGATGCTAATCATGAAAAGGTGTATCAGACTCGATCGAAAATGAAACTTTACTTCCATGACGAAAAGAAAGTGATGCGATTGGAAACACCCGCAGGTAATAAATTGACATTAAGTGAGGAAGACAAAGCCATCAAAATCGAAGATCAAAATGGTAATAAAATTACGATGAATTCAGATGGAATCGAAATCAAAAGCAGTAAATCGATCGTGCTCAAAGCCACAACAAAATTGTCGATCGAGTCAGGTACATCATTAGATATTAAAGGAGGCACCAAGCTAACATTAGCCGGAAAATCTGGCGTAGAATTGTCCAGCACCGCCATGACTACCATCAAAGGCAGTCAAGTTCATATTAACTAAATTGGAATCCACGCGAGTCTATTTGAATTGTTGCATAGATCTTTACCCCACCCCAGCCCTCCCCTTGTAAAGGGGAGGGCGCCGGAAAGCCCCCCTTTATAAGGGGGGTTGGGGGGTACACCATCCCCGCAGAAATCTAGCCAACTTGTGCATACACCCTATCCTCTACCCTCCCTAAATTATGCCAGCAGCAGCCAGAGTCGGCGATCTCAGCAATCATGGTGGCACCATTTTGGGGCCAGGAGTCAGCAATGTTTTAATTGGGGGCAAACCTGCGGCGGTGGCGGGTGATAGCCACGTTTGTGCGTTACCGCCGATCGGTCATCAACCCACCGCGAGTATTTTTCCGGTCGGTAGTCTGACGGTATTAATCTCTGGCAGAGCTGCGCTACGGACATCAGATACCTGTCTGTGTGGCGCAATGGCAGCGATTGGGGAGCCGAGGGTCATGATTAATTAATAAAAGTAATCAGTAGGGTGTGTTATCGCGCCAGCGTAACGCACCATCCAAAGTAATCAGTGAGTGCGATCGTCATGTTAGAACGAACCTATACATCTTTCCTGGGCAATGGCTGGAGCTTTCCGCCTGAATTTGTGCTGGAAACAGGCGAGGTGGTGATGACAGCAGATGAAGAGGATATTCAAGCCAGTCTAAAAATCCTATTTGGCACGGCAATCGGCGAACGAATATTCGAGCCTAAATATGGACTCGATATGCAAGAAATGCTATTTGAGCCGATTAGTACCACGATAAAAACCTACCTGATCGATCGCATCAAAATAGCCATCCTCATCTACGAACCCAGGATCGATTTGTTGTCTCTAGATCTGGATACGACGATGCAAAATGAAGGCATCATTAGAATCCTCCTCGAATACAAAGTACAAGCGACAAACTCACGCTACAACCTCGTCTATCCATTCAGCACCACTGACGGCAACGAAGTCAGGGGCACTCTCAGCAATTTGTAAAATCGGTAACATAACATGGCTGAACAAGATATCATTCAAAATCTCATCTTCCAACTGGGGCAAAGCCAAAACGATCGATTGCCCAAAGAGTTGGGGGTGCATTTTGCTGATATTGATGAGCAGTCAACGGCGGATCTGCTGCGGATGACTAAAGCATTCGCCAAATTTGTTAATTACTACCGCAATAATCCGACAACTCCAGTTGGTGATTGGTGCCATTTTTTCCCCGACAATATTAATATTGAGTCACTGCTTGAGAGCGAGAGCGCGAATACTCCCCCGCATCTAGCTCTATTTCTGACATTTCTAGAGCTGTACAAACAGCCTCAGAGCGTTATTAATAATATTACGGCACGCCATCTCGATTTTTATTACCGAGATATATTGCGGCTGAATAAACAAGGCGCGATCGCTGATAAAGTCCATCTATTACTCGAACTCAAAAAAAATGTCGCCCCAACGCTAATTTCACCAAAAAATTTATGCTCGGCGGGAAAAGATGCAACTAATGTGGAATTAATTTACACACCAACACGGGAGACGATCGTTAATGCTGCTAAGGTCGAATCATTGCGATCGATCTTTTTCGATCGACAGGGACATGGTACGATTCGTTGTGCCCCCATTGCCAATTCCGCCGATGGATTGGGTGGAAAGTTGGTAGGAAATGAGCCGAAGTGGTTGGGGTTTGGCAATCCAAATTTACCACCAGCTCAGATTGGATTTGCGATCGCGTCTCCCGTACTGCGGATGCAGGAAGGTATTCGCAAAGTAACAGTATCTCTTCAATTAAATAACCTCGATCCACAGATCGATCGAGTCGCACTAATTAATGCCTTCGATCTATTTATTACAGGTGCCAAGAGTTGGATTCGTCCGAATACAGTCTCCCCTAATTTGAAGGTAGGCATAAATGAGTTGTCATTCACTTTTACTATCCCTGAAACTGAAGCAGCTATTATTGACTACGATCCAGCAATTCATGGTTATGCCTATAGTGCGAAAACACCGATCGCTCAGGTTGTACTAAAGGCAAATAATGCCAGTATTGGCTATGAAGATTTTAGAAATGTCACTCTGCAAACTGCGACTATTTCAGTCGATGTCTCGAACATCACTTCACTACAATTAGAGAGTGATAACGGCAGTCTCGATCCGACCAAAGCTTTTCTACCATTCGGTTTTCAACCAACCAAAGGTTCACGCTTCCTCGTCGGGTATGCGGAAGCACTGAATAAAAAAATGTCGGCAGTAAGTATTAAAGTGAAATGGAAAGACATACCTGTTAATTTTGCAGATTACTATCATGAATATGGAAAAATTGTCAACATTGACGGCGGTGAAATTTCCGTAAATAATAGCTACTTTACCGCAAACGTTGCTTTCAAAGATAACGGCAGTTGGGAAAACACCAGCTTAAAACAACCGCTATTTGAACCGAACAACGCATCATCAGAACATACTTTTACCTTTGCCAAAAATAGTTCTCTCACTAAATCTGCAAGTATTAGTGATGCTATAAAATTAATCGCACTCAATCAGGCTGGGAGTATTTGGTCGATCGATGCAGCTAGAGAATATGTACTAAGAAAACCAATGTCAAGGTCGTTTCCAGTTGCTGAAAAAATTGTACTCGATCGATCTATCGATGCTGACATCCGAGCAGGCTTTATCACATTTACTTTAGAACAAGATTTTTTACATGCTACTTACCGCAAAGAATATGTGAAAAATGTGATGAAATATAGCAAGGAAGGCGGCACTCTTTCGATCCTAAACGAACCATATACGCCAACTATTCAAAGCATTTCACTATCTTATCGAGCATATTCCGACACCGTAAATATTGCTAGTACTTCACTCAATGATTTTGCCAATCCCGACATTCAATTCTTCCAGATAACCTGCTTTGGACAGATGCGGGAGCATGGCTATCAAAGACAACAGATCGAGGCACAGATTCAAGCCGGAATCAGTAGAGCAGTGCCGCTCCTACCCAGCTACAATCATGCTGGCGAACTACTGATTGGTTTGAACCAATTAACTCCTGGCGACAGTGTGAGCGTGTTATTTCAGGTAGCTGAAGGCAGTGCTAATCCAGATTTGCCCTCTGAAGATCTCCAGTGGTTTGTATTGTGTGATAACTATTGGAAACAACTGAGTCGGGCGGAAGTAATCCTAGATACGACGAATCAACTGCTCACTAGCGGTATTATTCAATTTGTGATTCCGCTAGTCGCGACGACTCACAATACAATTTTGCCGAGTGGATTTATCTGGATTAAAGCTGCAATTAAAATTCACCCAGCAATTCAAGCCAATGTAACCGCCGTCAGCCAGTTAATTGATGTCGCCGCCAATGCGATCGAAGTACAGTTTGTAGATCGAAATAACGATCCCACCCATCTATTGACAGCTCTAGCACCTAATAAAATCGCCAAATTCACCGACGGAGTAGCGGCAATCAAAGCGGTGAAACAACCCTATGCCTCCTTTGGTGGAAAACCTGTCGAAACTGACAACACCTTCAATACCCGCGTCTCAGAACGACTGCGCCACAAAAACCGCTGTATTACCCCTTGGGATTACGAGCGGATCGTTTTGGCAGCCTTTCCCAAAGTACACAAGGTAAAATGTATCCCTCATGCCAAGGAAAATTCATGGCTGGCACCTGGACATGTACTGATTGTAGTCGTTCCCGATCTAAACAACAAGAATGCCGCAAATCTCCTCGAACCAAAAGTAGATGCTGATACCATTAGTCGGATCGCTAACTATGTCCAACAGCGGGCAGGAATGCAAGTAAAAGTAAAGGTTAAAAATCCTAACTATCAGCAGATTCAGCTTGATTTTAAGGTGAGGTTTTATCCAGGCTATGAATTTAACTATTACAAAACTCAATTAGATCGAGAAATCAACCAATTTCTATCGCCCTGGGCTTATCGATCGGATCGAGATCTTGTATTTGGTGGAAAAATTTATAAGTCTGTTTTGCTGAATTTTGTTGAAGATTTAACCTATGTTGATTATATAACTGATTTTAAAATGTATAGCTCGATTGAATCGACTATCAACTATACCGATCTCAATTTAGCACAGCCTGACACACCAGATACAATTCTTGTTTCGGCGACAACTCATATTATTAACCCTGTGCCCTAGTAAACATCGTTTATCAATCTAGGTAGGTAAGAATGCTTTCTCAACTAACTATTCCCAAACAGAACGATCGATTATTGGCATTCGATCGACAACAATTGTATGCGATCGGACTCAAGCATGTCCAGCAATTATCCAGTCGAATTTGGACAGATTATAATGTCCACGATCCAGGTATTACTACCCTAGAGTTATTAGCTTACGCGCTGACAGATTTGAGCTATCGGGCTTCATTTCCTGTCGCCGATCTTTTGGCAAGTAACCCAAATCAGCTAGAAGTAGAAGTAAAGAACTGCCTATTCACAGCAAGACAGATCTTGCCCAGTCGTTCGCTTACATTACTAGATTATCGAAAGCTGCTCATCGATATCAAAAATGTCAAAAATGCCTGGTTGTACCCAGCTAGTACAATCTATTATGCAGATAAAGTTAAAGGGAAATTATTGCGGGAAAAGCCACCACAGCCAGGTATTGTCGATGTTAACTTAGCTGGATTATATGAGGTGAAAATCGAGTACGTAGATGAAATTACCGATGCTGATAAACAGACAGTAATGCAGCTTGTACAGCAGAAATTGCAGACTAACCGCAATCTCTGCGAAGACTTTATCAAGTTTACAGAAGTAGAAACCCAATTATTTCAACTCTGTGCAGAACTAGAATTAGCTCCTGATGCCGATGTCACAAAAGTGAATGCTGAGATTCTAACTTTAGTAGCAGAATATTTGTCTCCATCGATCGAGTTTCACACGCTGACAGAAATGTTGGCACGTAAGCACCCAGATGGCACGCTATACAGTGTTGATGAAATTTTTGATGGCCCCGCACTCGATCGCGGTTTTATCGACGATCGTGAGCTAGCACAAGCAGATTTACGGACTGAAATTCGCCTGTCGGATATCATCAGTATTATCATGGATATTCCAGGGGTGCAAGCGGTTCGAGATATTGTAATTAATCCCCAAGGCGGATCGGCTGTAGTCAATAAATGGGTGATTCCAGTTGAGGTTGGAAAAAAAGCCAAATTGATGAACCAAGAACCAAAAGGATCGCGATTGGTTTTCTATAAGCGCAATATGCCTGTGGTGCCTAGTCTAAAAGCTGAATCATTAATTAGCAAACCCGATCGAACTAATGTGGTAAATGATCTGGAAACTCCAGTAGGAACATACCGAGATTTAGCTAGTTATTATTCATTCCAAAATCATTTTCCAGCAATTTATGGGCTGAGTGAAGTGGGTTTGAGTAGTGGATCGGATGACGAGCGAAAAGCATTAGCTTATCAACTAAAAGCTTATTTGCTGTTCTTCGACCAAATCATGGCAAACTACTTAGCTCAACTCAGTCATGTCAAAGAATTATTCTCGATCGATCCAAATCTTTCACATACATATTCATCTCAATTAGTCAACTCTTTTGTTGATTATCATCAAATTTACACTGATAACATCGAATCATTCCATAATCAGAATAGCGATCGCGAACAGGCTACGGGATTCGATCGACGTAATCGGTTTCTCGACCACTTAATTTCTCGCTTTGCCGAACAGTTTCATGATTTTGCTGATACGATGTATTCTATCTTTCATGAAAGTCCTAAAAGCATTATCCGCTCTAAGTGTGAGTTCTTAGCAAGTTATCCGAGTGTTAGTCAAGAGCGATCTTTAGCATATAACTATAGCCTCACAGCAGATCGAGATTTATGGAATACAGATAATATATCTGGCTTAGAACGGCGATTAGCTAAACTATTAGATATTCGTAATCATCAACGCCGAAATCTGGGTGAAATTACCGATGATGCCGATACAGAAGTAACTGAAACTGCGGCGAATGAGTTTCAATTTCGCATTCGCAAACGAGATTCTCAAAAGACCATCCTTAGCAGCAACATAAGATATGCGACATCGGAACTAGCAAAAATAGCAATGGTACAAGCGATCGATGCTGCATTGTTGGATTCAGGATATCAACGAAAAGTTGCGACAAATAACAAATATTATTTCAACATTATTAATAATACTGGACAGATTCTCGCTCGACGGATTGAATATTTCGATACTGAAATAGAAATGAACAGCGAGATCGATCGAATCATGGAATACCTGAGGATGAATTATAGTAATGAAGGAATGTATTTGATTGAAAATATTCTGCTGCGCCCAGAGCCAAATATCGATCTATTTCTGCCTATTTGTCCTGCTCCAAACTGCACCGATTGTGGCGAATTAGACCCCTATTCCTATCGCCTCAATATTATCTTGCCCGCCGATAGCAGTCGATTCAGGAATATGAACTTCAGGCGGTTTGCTGAACAAGTGATTCGAGAAGAAACTCCCGCTCATATCCTGCCGAAAATCTGCTGGGCAAGTAAGCAAGATACGATCGCGATCGAACAGCTTTATCGTGATTGGATCTATCTAAAAGCTGGTGTAGACACGACAGAAAGTCAAGCAAAACTGAGTAAATTTATCACGCAATTGTTTGCCGTCAAGAACATTTATCCATCGCAAAAATTATCTGAGTGTGATGCTCCTGAGAACCAACCAAAATTTATCCTCGGACAGAATACTTTAGCTACCAGAGAAAATATCAACCTCTAAAGATTGCTAGATCCACGATCGATTTAACAGGACAGAAATATGACAGACATCCTCAAAACTCTTCAAAAAATCACGACTGGTTACAGCATTTTTGAAAAAGATCAGGTATTGACAGACAGCCAACTCAATAGCATTACAGACTATCTGAACGATCGAACTGGATTGACGCGGGTTTATTTATTAGGAGTGGGAATTGTTTCTGGCTTACGAGTCTCACTAATTGAAACTTCGGGATTCGGAACTAAAATAGTAAAAGTTACCACAGGAATCGGCATTACCACTGATGGCGACTTACTATTTTACGAGACAGATAAGCTATTCGATCGATTTGTCCTCTACGATCAATCTAAACCAAAGTATCCTCCATTCTATACGAGTGCTGTCGAAGGAGAAATGATCCCTGTGTATGAGTTGATTTCTGTGCCCGTAGCAGATCCAGCAAACCCAAATTCTACAAATCCTGATTATTTGCCTTTGAGTGAATTCACCACCAAAACCACTAAAAAACTGGAAGACATGGTGGCAGTTTTGTTGATGGAAAGCTATATTAATGACCCCGATATTTGTACGGGAACTGATTGTGATAACTTGGGAAAAAATTGCATTAATATCCTGAAATTGTTGATGGTAGAAAAAACATTTATTGGTTTATTGTCAAATTCAGCAATTTCAACACCTGCTCAAGCTTTTAATAAGCTTAATGAAATTATCGCAGATCGCCCCATCATTAGCCAATCGATCGATTCTATCGATAATCTGGCGACGCAATATCGCAATACTTGCACTAACATCCACAACAAATTAATCACAGAATTTTCCAATACCTATGCTAACTGTGGTGCCTTTATCTCAGACGTATTTTCATCCGATCCTCAAGCTAGCTGGAAAGGAAAACTTGAAGAAATTCAGAATAATTTCAGCTCAAATAATCTAGGCATCCAATACTATTACGACTTTCTCAAAGATATTGTAGAAACTTATAATCAGTTTCGAGATTTGTTGTTTGGCGATAATACTTGGTGCTGTCCCGATCTTGATTTATTACCTAAACATCTACTACTGGGAAATCTACGTCCAAGTCCCAATCTAGATGAAAATCGCACCACTTTTTATCCCGCTCCAGTTGTCAGCCAAACAGCAGAATCTTTAAACCATGCTAAATTTCTAATTCGCAAACTTGACACGCTGATTCAAACTTTTAAAATTCCGACTGCTGCTAATGCTCCAATTCGGATCGTGCCGAGTTTATTTGAAGATCGAGATTTAGAAGAACGGGCAATACCTTACTACTATACAGTCGATCTAAATCAACCTAATCCAATTCATCAAAGCTGGAACTATCACCTGAGTCAGCGTGATATGGCAAAACGCAATTATTCATATCATGCTGCTGATTATCAAACACAAGCCACGGTGGTAAATCCACTCAGTTCCCAAATTGGACGATTCTCATTCTTTCGGATTGAAGGGTACTTAGGTCAATCGATCGGCACCGTAGTTAGTACTATTTCTAGTATGATTAAATCTTATAATCTCCCATTTTCCGTGTTTGTAGCCAAATTTGGGCAACCTACTCAGGCTAATCCGGCTCCCCCTGAAGATTTTTTAATATATCCATATTTAGGATTAGAGCATTTTGGTGGTGTTGTGTCTGGTGGAACATTTGTGTTATTGACAGATGCAAATGGTGAAACTGTCATCGCTGATTTTATGTTGCCTTATTACTTGTCTCCACCACGCAATAATATTGTCGCTGCTAATGGACTAAATAGTAAACAGGCGGAATTAGTCAGAATTGGATATCAGGCAGTTTTTGGCTCTTCTCCCATCCACAGTGCCCGTCAAGCCGCCGCCTGTCTACGGGATCTGAACTATTATCTTGATGCTATTATCGAAAGCTGTCGCCAAGACAGCACAAATTATTTAGATGAATTTATTTTAGGTATTAAGCAGACAAACAAATCACTCGGTTATTCTAATAATTGGTTTATTATCTTTTATCAAGCTGTTAAAGGTAATCATGGACTCATTGGGGATGCTCCAACAGTTGCAAATTATTACCTCGATCGGGCAATTGATGCTTTATATTCTTACAATATCGAAGCTGCTGATGGCCTCAAAAATCAACAAGAGAGACTACTCACGATTGGATATCAGGAAGTTTTTGCTTCGGGTCCAAGACACACTTCACGTCAGGCTTCTGCCTGTCTACGCGACCTGAACTATTATATTGATACTATTGTTGAAAGCTGCCGCCAAGACAGCACAAATTATTTAGATGAATTTATTTTAGGTATTAAGCAAACCAATGATTCAATTGGTTACCCTAATAGCTGGTTTATTTCCTTCTATCAATCGATTAAGAGTAATCATCAGCTCACAGGTGAGGTCGCAAAAGTTGCTAATTCTTACCTCGATCGTGCGATTAGTAATCTTCAATAACTGAAATCCCAATCGGTCAATGCCAAATCTCCCCCATCGCATTCGTAGACTGCGCTGTATGATTGCTACAAATAGTCAAACAGCCGCTTTTGCGATGCGTAAATCCTTGCACGATCGATGGCAAGATACAATTATACCTGCTTTTGAAAGTGCGTTTGACGAAATTGCTAATGACGATCGAGTCATCCATATTCCCAAGCTAGAACTCCATCTAAAAGTAACTTCCGAACAGGAACTTCTCGAAGTATTACCTGAGTTAATCCGACAGCAACTCACAGAGCAATTGTCAGCGATCAATCAGCAAACAATTCCCCCAAATCAATCGGAGCTAGTTTGGCAAACAGCGACAGCCGCACAAAACCAGTTTGATATCTTACTGCACTACTTACAAACAGGATCGCTCCCCTGGCAATCGCTCGATCTTTCCCCGTCTGAAATTGCCATTGAGTTAAAAGCAACCTGCCACCAACAGCGATCGCAACTCGTCAATTATCTATCCAGTCAAGTGGCGACAGTAGCTGTTTATTTTCGACTACTTCAACTCCTGTCAGAATCAGAATTTGTTGCTTTTGTCAACGATCTACACGATAAATTTTCACCAGCATCGAGAACGGCAATTGTTGAGTCGATCGTGTTCGTACTCGATCGAGGTAAAAACCATTTTAATCGTGATACTCAATGGCAATTAGTGGCTACTATCCTGTCAGAATGTTTGAATCGATCGCCAGAATCGCACGGCTCGCCGTCTGCGCCAGCAATCGAGCCGGATTTCCGCCGGATAATAAACAGTGTCGGAATCGATCTCGATGCGATCGTTCCCTTCATGCCAGCGGTGGCTATGAGCTTGTTTAAACCACGATCGAATCTCGATCGACCATTTACTTCAACTGGGACTAGATCGGCATCCACACCTGGATTAGAGGGTGCAGATGAGCCATTCGATCGACCAACTGAGTTATCGAAAATTGACACATCCATGCCTGTAGTAGAGGGTGGAGATGAGCGATTCGATCGACTAACTGAGTTATCCAATCGACGGCTAAATCCCGTGGGGAAAATTGACATAACAGCGGAAGAATTCCCGATTGGGGTTAACTACGCTGGACTAATTTTAATTCACCCATTTATTGGCACATTTTTTCAGGCTACAGGGATAACAGACACTAATAATTCGATCGAGCCAACTCAACTCCCTCGCGCCGCTACCCTGCTCCATTTCCTAGCCACCGGACGAGAAGAAGTGTATGAATACGAACTAGGCTTAATTAAAATCTTATTAGGACTATCACCCGAAACACCCTTATTAGTAGGATCGGGATCGATCGAAGAGCAAGATCGATCGGAAGCTGAGGTAGTATTACAATCTATCCTCAATTACTGGACTGTCCTCAAGAGTACATCAGTCGATGGACTGCGCTCCTCATTTCTACAACGTTCGGGATTGTTGCGAACCACCGAGCAGGGCTGGAGTTTGCACGTCGAACATCAATCTTTTGATATGTTGCTCGAACATCTGCCCTGGAGTATCAGCATCATCAAACTAGCATGGATGAAATATCCCCTCTACACCGAATGGCAGACGTTTTAACTGATAATGCCCAGGATTTAGAGCGGGAGCTGACTTGGTTTACCGAAGTCTTAGATGTTCGGCTGCGGTTATATTTCCACCCAGAGCAGGAGCGCGAAGATCCGCTAGAGTCTATTTTCGATCTACCCCCGCCCGATCTCAGCCGGAGTAATTCCGCTTACGCTCGATCGATCCGACAGTATCAGTTTTCCAGTGGCGAACGGTTAACGATCTTATTGGCACTAATTCCCCAGATTCGTCCCCAATTACTGGATGTACTCTGGACTAAAAATGAGGAGATCGATCGATGCTTCACCGAATTTGGCGGACTCCAAAGCACCACCCACTGCGGCTTTATCCCCACAGGTACAACCGTTGCGTTCCTCTTAGCTGGTGACGATTTGTCCGCATATTTCCAAGTCATGCGCCTATTTGAAGGAGATCGCCCCTTCGCCCGCGATAACATCCTCCAACTCGCTCCAGTTGCCCCTGGCGAACCCCTGCTCAGTGGTGCATTGATCCTCTCGCGGGAGTATTTGTACCAATTGACGATCGGGATCGAACGCAAACCCAATTTTAACAGTGACTTTCCCGCTCGATCGATCGAAACAGATCTCGATTGGCAGGATCTAGTATTACCTGCTGCGACACTAGAACAGCTAGATGAAATTAAACATTGGATTTTTTACGGACACACATTATTGCAAGACTGGGAAATGTCCTCCAAACTCAGACCTGGTTTTACCAGTCTATTCTATGGCCCTCCAGGTACGGGCAAAACTTTTTCCGCTTGTCTACTGGGCAAACACTGCGGCTGCGATGTGTACAAAATCGATCTCAGTGCGATCGTTTCTAAATATATCGGTGAAACCGAAAAAAACTTAGCTAAAATCTTCGATCTGGCAGAGCATAAGCAGTGGATTCTCTTCTTTGATGAAGCCGATGCCCTCTTCGGTAAACGCACCAAAGTAGAGGATTCACACGATCGATATGCCAACCAGGAAATTAGTTTTCTACTCCAACGAATTGAAGAATTTAATGGCGTAACCATCCTCGCCTCCAACCTCAAGGGGAATATCGACGATGCCTTCATTCGTCGCTTCCAATCGATCGTCTATTTCCCCATGCCCAAAGCCACCGAACGTCTAAAATTATGGAACCAAGCGTTTTCGCCCAAAGCTGGATTGGAACAGAAAATCGATCTCGCTAAAATAGCTGATAAATACGATCTTTCCGGTGGTATTATCATGAATATAGTGCGTTATTCTTCGCTCAAAGCCTTGAGTAGAAATGAGAGTATTATTTTGCTCGAAGATATCGAAGAAGGCATCCGCCGCGAGTTGCTCAAAGAAGGAAAAACTATTTAGAGGCTACCCTGTACACAAGTCGGATAGACTTCGTTTCGAGATCTAAATCCCCCAAACCCCCTTAAAAAGCTTGCTCAGATCCGGATCTTAGTCCCCCTTTTTAAGGGGGATTCACACCAATTTCACTTTTCCCCAGAGAGGTCTATTTGAAAACCCTCCAACACAAGACTATCAGCCGTGCGGCGATCGTTCAAAAGCCAGCCGCCCCGAAGGGCGTGCAGCGCAAAGCAGTGGCGGCAAAAGGTTTAGTACAGCTTCAATCCTCAATCAAAGTATCGTCTCCCACAGATCCAGCGGAAAAAGAAGCCGATACTACCGCCAAAAAGATTATGCGGATGTCAGCACCTGCCAGCTCTGGCTCCATGCACATGGGCAGTGGTATGGAACAGAAAATTCAGCCTAAATTGAGATCGCCCTACATCAGTCGCTTTGCCAATTCAGGCATCTTCACCCAGCGTCAACCAGAACACCCGATTTACCGCCAAGCAGAAGGAGGACAGCCAACTGTCACCTCCAATATGGCGGCAGATATCCAAAATAGTACCGCTGCTGGCTCACCCTTACCCCCCAGCGTCCGCAGCTTCATGGAACCCCGCTTCCAGGCTGATTTTAGCAATGTCAAGATTCATACTGGCGATAATTCAGCCAAACTGAATCGCCAATTGAATGCCCAAGCCTTTACAACAAGCAATCAAATCTTCTTCGGCAAAGACAAATTTCAACCAGAGAGCGAGGACGGCAAAGAACTAATCGCCCACGAACTCACCCACACGATCCAGCAGGGCGCGGCGATTCAGCGCAGTGAGGATGTGACTGTCACCCAGAGATCGCAACCCACGATCCAACGCTTGGGACTCAGCGATGCCCTCGGCTACTTCGCTGACAAAGCCAATCTCATCCCAGGTTTTCGGATGTTCACCATTATTTTGGGCGTGAATCCGATTAACATGAGTGCTGTCGATCGCAGTGCCGCTAATATTCTCCGCGCGATCGTCGAATTTCTCCCTGGCGGCGGACTGATTACCAAAGCCCTAGATAATTATGGCGTATTTGAAAAAGTTGGCAACTGGGTCGAGCAACAAATTAAAACCCTGGGACTAGTTGGCAGTAGTATTAAGCAGGCAATTAGTGCCTTCCTCGATTCCCTGAGTTGGCGGGATATTTTCGACCTTGGGGGAGTCTGGAATCGTGCCAAACGGATTTTTACCGAACCGATCGATCGAATTATCAGTTTTGGCAAAGGACTAATCACTGGCATCATCAAATTCGTCAAAGATGCCATTCTCAAGCCCCTAGCTGCCCTGGCACAAGGCACAAAAGGCTACGACCTGCTCAAAGCCATTCTCGGCTCAGACCCCATCACAGGCGAACCTGTCCCCCGCACCGCCGACAACCTGATCGGTGGGTTTATGAAACTGATCGGACAGGAAGAAGTTTGGGAAAACATCAAAAAAGGCAACGCGATCGCCCGTGCCTGGGCTTGGTTCCAGGGTGCGCTTGCGGGTTTAATGGGCTTTGTCAATACTGTGCCGCGCAAGATTATTGACACGATTACCTCCCTGACGATCGAAGACATCGTTACTATTGCCAGTGCTTTTACCAAAGTAGTCGGCACATTTGTCAACATCGCCACGGATTTCATCAATTGGGGTCTAAAACAAGTTATCGCTCTGCTGGAAATTCTGTTCTCGGTGGTAGCACCAAACGTCATTCCTTACATCAAGAAAGCCCAAGCTGCTTTCACAACTATTGTCAAAAATCCCGTTGCCTTTGTTGGTAATTTGGTCAGAGCTGGCAAACTGGGATTCCAGATGTTTGCAGACAACATTCTCCAACATTTAAAAACAGCTTTAATCAAGTGGATCGTGGGGCCATTGGGTGATGCGAACGTCTATATTCCCCAATCTTTTAGTTTGTTGGAAATCGTCAAATTGGTGCTGTCAGTGGTGGGTTTGTCCTGGGCAAACATCCGCAGCAAATTAGTAAAAATCATCCCCGAACCAGTATTAGTCGCACTAGAAAAAACTGCCAGTATTTTGGTCACATTAGTCAAAGATGGCCCCGCCGCCGCCTGGGAACAAATCAAAACCGAATTGAGCGATCTAAAAGACCAAATGATCGCTCAAGTTACCGAAATGATTACCACCGAGGTTGTCAAGGCAGCGGTAATGAAATTAGTAAGTATGCTCAACCCAGCGGGTGCCGTTGTACAAGCGATCCTTGCAATTTATAATACCGTCTCTTTCTTTATCGATAAAATCAACCAAATTGGTGCTGTTGTTGCATCCTTTATTGATTCTATTTCAGCGATTGCTAATGGTCAGGTGGGCGATGCTGCCAAAAATGTCGAGAGCACAATGGCAAATATGCTAACGATTGTTATCGGATTTTTGGCTAAGTTTGCTAGCTTAGGCAATATCCCGAATAAGGTAGTTGGGATAATTAAGAAGATTCGATCGCCGATCGATAAAGGTCTAGATAAGATCGTCGTTTGGCTGGGGAATATACTGAAGAAAACCGGAGGATCTTTGATGGGTACTGCGAGTAAGTTATTCGCCTGGTGGAATACCAAAAAAACATTCAAAGCAGAAGACGGCAATCAACATAAAATATATTTTGAAGGAGAAGGCAATAATGCAAGTCTAATGGTCGCATCAACAGTAATGGCAGTAGGTTCTGCTATTAGTGCGGCTAAGTCTAAGACAACTAAACAATCAGAAAAAGATGCTGTCTCTACAGCGAATGGGTTGAAGAAACAGGCAGAAGATGTCATTAAGAGATTGCAATCAACAGCTCCTGGTGCTTACGATCCAAAAGACATCGATTTGGTGAACAATATTCTTAATCAACTTGCGGATCAGATGAAAATATTATTGCCACTAATTGCTCCTCAATCTGCAACAAGTCCTTCTAATCTTTCTGTAGTAGTAGGCGATCTAATTAATTATAACGGCAGATACTGGGTAATCACCGTTGCGACTTCTCCCCTGGTGAAATATAAGCGACTCTTGCCCGTAATTAAAAGCAGTAATGCCGATGGTAGAGATATTCAGGCTTTTGAAAAGGATTTTAAAGCTGGACTCATAAGTAAAATAAATGACAAGTTGACTAAGCGTCAGTTATACCTAGGATCGACACCTTCTAAAACCTCCAATGTTGGCAAAGAAGTTCAGAAGAGAATGATTGCTATGAATAAGTTTAATGTTACAAGCAATCAGTTTTTAAACTCACGAAATGGTAAGTGGTATTCTTTCAGTCAGGCAGATATGGGACACATTATTGATGCTTCTTCATGGTGGAATAGCAATGGAAGATTTAAGGGGCCACAATCGCCAGAAGTCTTTCAGTTTATGAAAGACCCTGATAACTACGAATTTGAAGAAAGTGGTCAAAATAGTTCCCGTGGTGCAAGTGCTCCCAATTATCTCCCCCCAGCTACGTAAATTTGCACGCACTATTGCCTCCAAAAAGAACTTATTACGACGTTTGCGCTCGCTAGATCCCCGACTTCTCTGAGAAGTCGGGGATCTGAATATGTCCTAACTAGTGCGGCAGTTGCTATCATTAATCATCGAGATCGAGTTTTTTTACTCTAATTCGATCGAGCTAAAAGAAACGCCATTAAATCGATCGAATAACCAAATTTTCGTCATAATTATCATCGATACAAGCCCGAATTAAGAACATACAACCCGTACTAGTCGATGGTGCGTGGATTGAATTGGGATACGATCGAATATAGTCCCCTGCGAGATAAACTTCCCCGTCAAGAACTAGTTCTCCTTCCAACATATAGATCTCTTCAATCCCGTGATGTTGATGGAGTGGATAAGTGACTCCAGCAGCAGCTTTGACTAGGAGATTTCGCATCCGATTTATTTCATCGATAAATAAAACCACAACTTCTACGCCCTCCATCCGGTGGGGCTTCCATTGCATATTCTCAGCTTTGATGGCAAACATCTTGAGAGCTGGTGTCAATGCTGGTGGATTTTCAGGGACAGATTCAACCGGATCTAAACCCAATCTGTCGAATAATCGATCCTTGAGATCTGTCGCCATTGGCATCGGTTCGGCACCATAAGGGATCGTGCCTACCGCAGTTTGGTAGCCTGCCAGTTCTTCAGCCAAATCTGGACACTCCAGTACTTGGGCTTCTACCCAGAGTCGTTCTTCCAGATCTAGTAAATTGAGTGCGTATAGTGGCGCAAGTTCGCAGAAACAGCGATGGTCATCTTTCATCATACAGATAGGGTTCGGGGATTAATTATTGTCTGAGTTTTGCCTGCTCACTATTTAAGATTCGCCTTCAAAAGTTACTTTTAGTTTACTTAATCCCAACCGCAACCGAGTTTTTACCGTTCCGAGTGAAAGTCCAGTAGCTGCGGCAATTTCGGTATGAGTAAGACCTTGATAATAAGCCATCTCAATTACCTGGCGTTGTTCTGGCGGAATCCGACTTAAAGCAGCGAGTACTTGTTGTCGTCGTTCAAGAATTTCGACAGCTTCAATTGGATCTACGCTAGCAGTTGGAAATTCGATCTCTTTCCCAGTAGAAATTGCCTCATGAATTTTATTGAGTCGTTGGAATTTACGTAACCGATCCAGAATTCGACTGCGGGCGAGGGTGAAAATCCACTGTTCGACAGAACCTTTATCAGAGTCGAACCTGTCGGCAATCTTCCAGATTTGGGCAAATACATCTAAGACAACTTCCTCACAATCCTCTACTGAGTTTAGGCTCTTCCAGGCGATCGCGTAAATCATGCGGGAATATCGATCGTATAGCTGAGATAGTGCAGTCCGATCTCCCTCGGCGATTTTTGTGAGTAAATTTGCTGCTTCAACCATTGACTGCAAAAGACCGAGAATGCTGTGATAGCTCCAGTCTATCCGACGATCGTGACATTCCCTTTCTCGATCGCAAATTTTTTCGCTCGTCCAGAGATCCGTTTGCGAAATGGGCGCGTATAACTATACAGATTGGCAGATTGAGATGAAGTCTCATCTAAAGATCGCTAACCGCTCGATTTATAATGGCAAAAGATTAAATATGTCACTTTCAACTTTTAAACTCCCCCAACTTAGCTGGAAAAAATCGCTAATTCTCAGTGGAATCTCGATCGCAGCTCTCCTAGCTGCAACTAGTTTACCTGGATATCTGATGGCTTCCGATCACGATGATGGCGAAGTCGATGCCAAAGGTCGGAGTTTAAATTTAACCGACTTATATGCATTTCGAGAAAAAGATCAAAATCCTGGTGCAAAAGATGGCGATTTAGTATTAATGATGAATACTAATCCTCGATCGGTTGCTCGTCAACAATACTTTTTTAGCACTAATGCTCGCTATGAATTTAAACTGAGTCGGGTTGCTGATAAAGAGGCTACACCTACCGGACAAGAAGATGTTACCCTTCGATTTGAATTTAGCCCGCCTAACGAGAGAAACCACCAGCAAATTAAATTTACTGTTATCAAAGACGGTAAAGAAACCTCTGCTACAAATTTGCGGACCACGGCTCTAAATGAGAAACCAGTTGTCAATCAATTAGGTGCGAATGGCTCCAAAATCGCCGTATTTGCTGGGTTGCGAGAAGATCCCTTCTTCTTTGATGTCGAACAGTTTTTCCGCGTCCGTGCGGGCGCATTAGGCACAGGGCCAGCCGTTGGTTTCCGTCCCAACAACCAAGCGATCGATTTTGCTAAAGGTTACAACGTGAATGCGATCGCCGTGCGGATTCCTCAGCAGTTTCTTCAAGGCAAAACTGGTAGCAATGTCTATGATATCTGGGAGACAATTTCGCTCCGAGATCCCTCAACTGGCAAATACCAGCAAGTCGAACGTTTAGGTCGTCCTGGCATTAATGAAGGCTTAATTACCAGCAACAATTTACTCAATATCTTCAATAGCGTACCACCTACCGCAGATCTCAGTCCTGCGGCTGGGCCAATTGGGGCAGAAGCCGCTCGGACGCTTAAAGCCTTGGGAAATAATCCCGATCGAACTAAAGCGTTATTAAATGCCTTTTTACCAGATGTCATGCGGATTGATACTACTGGAAACAGCGGTTATGCCAATGCGCTTAATGCTAAAGGTAGTCCTATTCGCGGTCGGATGCTCAAGGATGATGTCATCGATATTACGCTGAGTGTACTCACCAACGGCGCAGTAAAAGGCGATAACGTTTCTTATGATGGCCCTGGCGGTAATGCCGCCCAAGGGCATAAGGCTCTGGAACCAAATTTTCCCTATTTAGCGTTACCAAATTAGTTCCGTAGGGTGTGTTAGGCGCAGCCATAACGCACCCGATCTTGTTTGTTTTGGTGCGTTACGCTGTCACTAACGCACCCTACGAAATCGATCGCCAGAATTAAATAAATGATTAAATCGACTCTTGCTATTCCTTGTGCTGACAATGATTATCTTCAAGAACATGTCTTAATTATGCTAGAGAATTTAAAAAAATGGACGGGTTTCGATCTGATTAAAGAGTATGGATTTTCATTAGATAAATTAGGCGAACAGATATTTAATGCCGACTTTTATATTTTGAGCCACGATACTGGGGCAGATCCAATCTTGAACTATGGCAACGATCGAGTCCTCAAACAATGGGAAGTTTCCTGGGAAGAATTGACTAATATGCACTCCAGAGAGACTGCAAAACCAGTCGATCGATCGGATCGATCGACAGCAATGGAGCATGTCAAAAAGTATAACTATATCAGTGGATATAGCGGCAAGCGTATTAGTAAAACAGGTAAAGAGTTTCAAATATTAGACGTAACAATTTGGAATCTTTTTACCAATAATGGCGACTCTTATGGACAGGCTGCTTGGTTTCGCTCGATCGGCAAATGAATATTGTAGCTAACTGTCATGAAATATGCCCTATTTTCCACTCTCATCATCCTAGGGATGACAATAATCACATCTCCCGCTTCCGCTCAATTTTCTTCTTTTCCATCAAGCTCCGACAGTTGTTCCAATCTATGTGTGAAACTCGATCTTGGTTCGGCAAATAATGACAGTTCTTTCAGTAGTGGTTTTAATAATGGTTTTAATAGTAGTACTAGTACTGGTGCCAATAATCTCCGGTGGCAGGTAGGTGTTACTTGGCGACCGAATCCGCCTGAAATTATCCAAGTAGAAGGGGATAAAGTCAAACAGCGATTAGACGATAATCGCAGTTTAATGATTTCCTTAGCAGAGGCAATTTCTCAAAACAGAACGGAAATGGCGCGTGGTTTAGCAATACTTTTAGCTCCACGATTGGGCTATACCGATCCGCGCAAACTACTGGCAGAGATGAAAGAAGGAGCTAGCAATATTCGTCCAGCTCCAGTCGAAATTACCAAAGAATCGACAAATATTAATCCACCAACTATCGATCGAAAAGAAGGGTTGCCAAATACTATTCCACCTACTATCGAGACTCCCAAAGGAACTATAAATACTAACCCAGTTCCAGTCGAAACACCAAGTTCACCCCCCATCGAACTTCGATAAATTACGTTGCTGAATTGATGTATGATTCACCATTCTCCCAACAAATAGTTATCCTTTCCCTCCCCGCTCTCTTCCCTAGTTTTTCATACCTGAATTTAGCAACGCCCGATAAATTACTATTTAAACTAATTAATTACCATGCAACTTTCTGCCCCCAAAAGATCGTCTCAACATAAATTAATCTCGATTTTGGCGATCGTGGGAATTGGGATCTCGATCGGATCTTATCTCGTCCTTTCTGCTCCCCGTGGCAATCCAGCTTGGCAATATCGCTTTCAGCGTCCAGAAGTGGGGACGATTACCAAAAATATCCAACGGGAAATCGCCTTTCACCAAGGGCGGATTCAACAACAACCGACTGCCGGATTGGAGCGAGCAGCACTGGCACAATCCTATCTAAAAATGGCCCGAGCCACTGGGGAGAGCAGTTGGTACCTACTCGCCCAACAAACCGCCCAGCAGTCGCTCGCGCAGCTATCAATCGATAATCATGGTGCAACCCTAGTGCTCGCCAAAGTAGCGGTATCCAAACATGAGTTTCCCGAAGCCTTAGCCCTGCTCGAAAAACTTCCTCCCCAAGCTGAATCTTTATCCCTATTAACTACGATCCATCTTGCCTTGGGCAATGTGACAAAGGCGCGGCAAACGGCAGATATTTTAGCCCAAAGAATGCCGACACTAAATAATTTCGCGCTCAAAGGCTTGGTAGCAGTTGCGCAGGGACAAGATCGAGCGGCTATTAATAGTTTTGAAGCGGCGATCTCGGCGGAAGAGCCTGACGAGGCGGGAAGCTCGGCTTGGGTGCGAACATTATTAGGGCGGCTATATTATAAACGGGGACAACTCCAGCAGGCAGAGGAGCTATATCGATCTGCTCTAGACATTTTGCCGAAATATTCGCCAGCATTATTAAATATGGCAGAATTAGCTGTCAGACGATGGCAGAGCGATCCGACTCGAACGGCTGACAGACAACAGGCGATCGAATTATACGATCGATTCTTTCTGACCGATCGACAAACGCCGACGACCTACGATCATGTCGCGCTCAGAGGATTGGCGCGGGTACAAAGATTGCAAGGAAATACTGCTCAAGCTAACCAAACTTGGGAGCGGGCGGTAGCTAGATTGCGATCCGATCTGACTGGTTTCGGACATCGGCGGGAGTTGGCTCAATTATTACTAGAACGCGGACAGGAAGGAGATCGCGCCGAGGCTCTAGCCTTGATGCAAGCCGAACTTAAAATTCGCCAAGATCCGGAAACTTGGGATACCTTAGCCACTGCTTACTTACAAATGGGACAGCTAGCAGCCGCACAGCAGGCGATTCAATCGGCATTGAAATCGGGGATTAAAGATCCAGGTTTATTCGATCGAGCAGCCGCGATCGCCCAAGCGAGAGGGCAATCGGCGCAAGCACAAAAGTATCGAGAATCGATGGGATCGATCGATCCGCTATTTGATGCTGGAGCGAGACAAGCTCTCGGTTTGGGCGTAGGATTATCGGGATTAAATTAACGTGACTTCGGGATAAGGAAATAGCTACAAGCTTTTGTCAGGGCAAATCTTGATCGAATAACTTCCAGCTAAAATCCAGAAATGGAGTGAATGCCGCACCACGCTAGCGCACAAATCGACCATACGCAGCGACTCGCGCACGCCTTTGTTCCCCGACGGTTTAGCGGCGTTTTTATTCGGGGGGAACCCCCGAATAAAAAAACGACAAGACAGCGAGTCAAGACAGGAGAGTTTGAGAGGCGGCGATTTGCGCTCCTCGGGTTCCCCGAGGGTTTAGCAAATCAAGACAGCGTTCCGCCTTTCAACGGGGGGACTGGGGGTCGGAACCCCCAGATCCGGGTTCTGCCCACACTAGGAAAATCGAAACCCACTGATATATATCGTTTATCGCTCCGCTTATTACAACAACTTACGGATCCTTCTCCGAACTCACATTATGAAAGCTCGTTTTATCATCAAATTGGTAGCTGTGACACTACTATTTTCACCATCTAATTCTGCACGTGCTCAATGGTTTCCGAATCCTGCTCTCAATGCCATCCAGCTAGATGTTAATGGCGAAGCAATTCGTAGCCAAGTTCGCAATCAGAACAGCCAAGATAGGGTCAATAATGTCAAACCGATCGCCAAAACAGCTAACACTAAAAATTTCGCTTACCGTCCTTCTGTGGCTGTTAGCAACCGTAACCTCAAGAAATTTGTTGAAACCGCTCGTAAAGTAGATCCGGTAATAGCCCAAAATCTAGAACGCCTATTTGCCTCAAAAGATGTACTCGGTCAAATCCAAAAAAGCATGGTGGTGTCAGGTTTAAACTCTAATAACTTAGCTGATGCTTACGCCGTCTATTGGACTACGGCATGGTTTTGCGCGCAAGGTCGTCTTAGTGATGATTTACCAAAAGCTCAGATGGTTGCTGTCCGAAATCAGGCAGCAAAT
Organism: Chamaesiphon sp. VAR_48_metabat_135_sub; assembly: GCF_031418915.1. Lineage (NCBI taxonomy): Bacteria > Bacillati > Cyanobacteriota > Cyanophyceae > Gomontiellales > Chamaesiphonaceae > Chamaesiphon > Chamaesiphon sp. VAR_48_metabat_135_sub. Next base: position 42,276 of record NZ_JANOJV010000110.1, read on the forward strand.
ATGCTGCAAGCAATACCAAAGTTTGCAAATGCGACTGATGCCAAAAAGCAGGAAATGGCTGAAACAATGCTGCTTCAATCTGTGCTGATTTCAGCTTCGATCGACAAAGCAGAATCCGATCCAGTATTACTCGCCAAGACACAAGCGGAGATCGATCGAGAAGCAAAAAGTATAGGGCTTGATTTCGATCGCATGACTCTTACTCTCCAAGGATTTCGATCTACTAAATAAACTTGTGAAAAATTATAAAATCTCATCAAGCTTGTTACTATTTGATAAATATCACCATTCGGATTAAATTTGGAATTTTAAAATGAGACAAGTTCATCTAATTATCAGCTTATTAACTATAACAATACTATTATTGCCATTTGATTATGCCAATGCACAATTTGGCACAGGTAATTTTACTTCTGGGTATGCAACTCCGTTATATATTGGCAGAGAGTGGGGTTCTTGGACGCAGTCCCAAAAACCAAATGGAATGAATAGGAACTTCATCAAATCATTAGATCCAAAAAAGAGAAATCTGTCTGCTGCACCATCAATATTACTTACATTTAAAGTATCCAGTACCGTTCGTCGTCGTAATCTTGCTCGATTTGTTGCAACAACTCGCAAGGTCGATCCCGAAGGTGCGACCAAGATGGAGCAGCTATTTGCCTCAACCGATGTAATTGGTCAGATAAGTAAAGCCATAGCACCTTACGGATTACGCACTAACAATGTTGCTGATGCTTATGCAGTCTATTGGACTAGTGCTTGGCTTGGTTCGCAGGAGCGCAGTGATGATTTATCCACTAGACAGATGATTGCAGTAAGGAATCAGGCGGCAGAGGCTTTATTGGCAACGCTGCCCTTTAAGTCAGCAACTGATGTTCAAAAGCAAGAATTAGCCGAAGCAATGCTGATTCAGGCTGCTCTGATTGACTCTTTCTTAAACAGTGCTAAATCCGACCCAGCACTGATGGCAAAAGTAAAAGTGGCTATCACTCAAGGTGCCAAAGGCATGGGCTTAGATCTCGATCGAATGACGCTAACATCTCAAGGCTTTGAATTTACTAAATAAACTAGGAGCTTCTCTCATGCAAAATTATCTCACCGCAAATCTAATTGCTAAATTTCGGTTTTTTCATAAGTCTGGGAAAGATAATATACGGCAATGGTTTCCCGATTCAGAATTTAATCTAATTAAGCTATGCACCATACCTATTTTTGCCACTATTGTTTTAGTTGTACCAAAAATTGCCATAGCTGACTCATCCGATTATGGTGGTGGTTGGGCAGTCCCTTCATTAGATACAGCTATTTCGATCGGTAGAGATGCAATTAATCGGGCTAATTTCGATCGGGAAGTTTTAAAGAATAGCGGTTCTACAAGCAGCTCGAATTCTAATAATAATAATCCTCAGCAAAGTACGATATCTAGTTCGTCAAAAAAATTAGCTAGTTTAGAATTCAAACCATCTGTCAAAATTCGCCAGCAAAATATATCTCGATTCCTGGCAAAATTGAGTGCTAATAATCCCTCAACAGCCGGAAAAACTGCTCAGATACCCTCTGCAAATGCTGTGATGGTGCAGATCGATAAAAACATGGCATCGGTTGGCTTAAAGTCGAATAATGTTGCCGATGCTTATGCCGTTTACTGGACTAATGCATGGCTTGGTTCGCGCGGTCGGAATGAAGATTTACCTAAAGCACAAATGATTGCAGTGCGCAATCAGGCTGCAAATGCTTTGCTGTTAAACCCTAAATTTCAATCTGCAACTAATATTCAAAAACAGGAACTTGCCGAAGCACTAATTCTTCAGACAGTACTGATCTCGGCTTTTGTCAGCAATGCGAAATCTGACCCCGCGTTGATGGAAAAAGTGAAAGTTGCCATTTCTCAAGGAGCAAAAGGAATGGGGCTAGATCTCGATCGAATGAATCTCACACCTCAAGGATTTAAACCTATTAATTGAAATATAATAGTCAATTGACAGCCACATGTATTTCTTGCAAAGAATGAAAAAAGTCAATCCAAAATATTTATTAGTTTCGCTATTAATTATCAGCCTCTTTAACACTCGATCGGCGATTTCGCAAAGCGAACGTTTCACGAACGCCCAAGAACGCAAGACAGTTAAAGATTATTTTTTAAATTTGCCAGCTAACTATATCAAAATTACTCCTGGGGGTAGACAGATGAATCGCCTCGATCGAACCCAGCTTTTACAACGTGGTGGTACGATTGTCGATATTAATAATGGTTATTTACGAACTACTGGCGATACCTGCTTCCACGAAATAGTGATATTTAAAAGATCGAAACGAAGCCCATTCATTGCTATAAATACAGCCTGTACGATGGGTGATTCGATCGCGATTGTAGACCCCGATCGTAACTGGAAAGATATTACCATCCAAGTTTTCCCGATGCAAACACTCAAAACGAACAACGACATGGGAGTAACGATTAAACTACCGCGTCAAGGCAAAGTAATTACTATAAGTGAAGGCGATCCTACCGTGCGCTGGCAAATAGAATTTAAAAACGATCGCTTTCAATCTACGAAAACTTTTTAGGATTAATTATGATTTTTATCAACTTGAAAAATATTCTACGTTCTCATGCTCAATTTCATAGATATATGAGGATTTCGATCGCCTTATTATTAGGATTGGGGTTAAGTTTATCCCTGTCCACACCGAGTCAGGCTCACTGGGCAGATTTAGCAGTGGCAGATATTCAAATTAAGCAACAGCATGTTAGTGTTAATTTGACAGTACCAACAGGATTAGTCGCACAGTTCGATGATGACAAAAACAACCAATTGTCAGATTCAGAACTAACTAAACATCAAACAGCGATTCAAGATTTTCTCAATCAAAAAATTCAGTTAACATCAGCAGGACAAAAACAAAATAGTTTGGTAATAAAATCTGCTACAGCTAAAAAAATATCAGCTAATATTATTCCAACTCCTGACACCCATAGCAATTTATTATTGCAATATCAGTGGACAGCACCCTTGAGCCAATTAGAAATGAAGTACGATCTATTCGTACCAGGCGTAGATACAGCCAGGTGTCTAACCCAGGTATTCCGTGATGGTAAAGTTGATAATATCGTGTTTACACCGACATCAAAAACTGCGGCTTTAATCGATGCGCCCATTAGTCAACAAATCACTAGTTTTATTGGATTGGGAATCGAGCATATTTGGACTGGCTACGACCACATTCTATTTCTAATTAGTCTACTAATGTTAGGTGGAGAACTAGGCTATTTACTCAAAGTAGTGACCGCTTTTAGTCTGTCTCATTCAGTCACTTTATTTTTAGCCGCTTTAAATATTGTCTCTGTACCTAGTCGCTGGGTGGAGATTGCCATTGCTTTATCGATCGCGTATATTGCCTCCGAAAACTTGTGGAAGAAACAACCTCAAGCTAGATGGCAATTAGCTTTTGGTTTTGGTTTAATTCACGGGTTGGGATTTTCTTCGGTTTTGCAGGAGTTAGATTTACCTCGAACTAATTTACTCGCTTCTATAGCTAGTTTTAGTGTCGGAATTGAATTAGGTCAATTCGCGATCGTTTTAGTTGTTTATTTCCTTTTATCCTATCTCCGTAAATTCCCCTGGGATTTAACTATTCGGCGGTTAATCTCAGCCGGAGTAATTGTCATGAGTGCAATCTGGTTTTGGGAGAGAGCTTTTATGGGCTAAAGCGATCGAAATAACCCTGAATTCTGGCGATGCTCTTGCTCCAGAGGCTAATTCGACTACGCTCCCTTCGACAAGCTCAGGGCATCGCAGTACGAGTACGCCAACGAGCGGAAATGTTAAAATCCTTAAATATACTCTTGCCAGAGGTGTAGACATGACAGTTGCGATCGAGAAAATGAGTCTAGAACAATTCCTTGCCTATGACGATGGCACGGATAAGTTATATGAACTGGAAAATGGAGAGCTAATTGACATGCCATCTGAAAGCGAAATCAATCGTCGCATTGCAGCCTTTTTATTCATATATTTCAGCCAGTTGGGTATTCCAGCATATCGGTTGACGATGAAGACTGAGGTGGCGGTAAGTGGTTCGCGAGTATCTGTGCGGGTGCCAGATTTGCTGGTATTGTCTGAAGAATTAGCCACGGCAATGGATAGAGCGACTAGATCGATTGTGTTGATGGATATGCCACCACCACTATTAGTCGTTGAAGTTGTTAGTCCGAATCAAGAGAAACGAGATTATCGTTACAAGCGGAGTGAATATGCAGCGAGGGGCATAGCCGAATATTGGATTGTCGATCCGATGCAGCAAAAGGTGACAGTATTGGAATGGGTTGAGGGTTTGTATGAAGAGAATGTATTTGCAGGAGATAATCCGATCGAATCGAGTGTATTGGAAAGTGTGGATTTGACGGTCGATCGAGTTCTCCAAGGACGTTAATTGCGATTTTCACCGATCGATCTGAGTACTCTAAGGTTAGTCGATCGACAATAAATCGATCGCCTCGAAGCTGACGATCTCATTTAGCTTCGAGCCAAACCTGGAAATCTACCAAGACAATAGTACAAATGCAAGAAAAATTTCGGATTAGGGCTAGCTACTCTAGCTCTATCGATCGCTCATGCCTCAACTGCTCAAGCAGCACTAATTACTGGTGTGACTGCCACAACTGATATGGGATCGAGTTTTGCAAGGATGTTAATCGTGTTAGCAATAGTATCGATAATTTCAGGTTAAGATCTACAGTAGGCGATTCTCGTTCCGAGCAACTGAGCCAACGACTAGCAGAAATATGAATATCACACTGACTCCCGAACAGTCTCAGCTCGTACGACAAAAGCTCCAAAGCGGTCGCTATCAAAATATTGACGATCTCTTTGTTCAAGCATTCCAGCTTCTCGATGACTGGGAGGAACATAGCCTGACAGAATCCCCTGATTGGATTGCTACCACTCAGACCAAGGTTGATGCCGCGATCTCATCTCTAGCTGCTAATGGCGGTAATGATGGAGAAACAGCGATCTCTGAGCTACTCGATAAATTCCGCCAAGCGCGGGAAGCATCACAATGAATCGATACATCATTGCCGATGAAGCAATCCAAGACCTTCAGGACATTTCAGACTACTTTTTGAAAAATAATCTAGAGGCTGGCGAACAATTTCTTCAGGCTTTTAATGCCAGATGTCTCCAACTCATCCGCTTTCCCAACTTGGGGCGCAGTTATGCTCATCTTCGCCCAAACTTACTCGGATTATCCTTGCGAGGCTTTATCATTTTATACAAGATTAGTAATGATAATGATGCGATCGGGATTGAAATTCTCCGAGTTGTGAATGGCAGAAGAGATCTAGAACATATATTTGATGGGGTGAACTAAATCTACACAAATCTATGACTTGTATAAAAGTGTCTCAGATTACTGTTTTCCATCGATCGGGTAAATCGAGTAGTACTACTCTCCCCGATCGAGGCTTAAACAAAGCGCACACCCCGTGCGCGTCAAGATAGAAAGAAATACTTTTACTATCAAAAGTTGAGCCAATTTATATGGATGAAAGCAACCCCTTTCGGTAAAGCAATTATCGATCCGATCGATAAGATCTGCCCAACAATTACTTGCGATGCTCAATCAAAACTCAGCTTTGGCTTGGATACTAAGTTTGACGACCTTGACTGATTGTATTCTACCAATTTTGCAAATCTATAGCAATACCTAATAAGCATGAGTTTCGTGAAGATTTAAGCATGTTTAAGCCATTCTGTTCAACCGCTGAAAAGTGGGGGAAATGTCGATCGAGTTTTATAGGGTCATTAAATTGCGATCTTCACAGATCGATCTGGGTACTTTAAGGTTAGTCGATCGACAATACCTCGATCGCCTCGAAGCTAACAATCTCATTCAGCTTCGAGCCAAACCTGGAAATCTACCAAGACAATAGTACAAATGCACAAAAAAATTTCGGATTAGGGCTAGCTACTCTAGCTCTATCGATCGCTCACGCCTCAACTGCCCAAGCAGCACTAATTACTGGTGTGACTGCCACAACTGATATGGGGAATTTTAATAATCCTGGGGTCAGTATCAATGGTGTTGCTAATGGTTCTGGGTTGTCTTCCCTAAGCTTGAACGCCACTCATGCAGCAGCAGATTTGGGAAATTCTTGGGCTAGTGATAATGGCATTACGACAGGCATTATTACATTTAATTTGAATGGACTATATAACCTAGCTGGTTTTAGTCTGTGAAATTTTAACGCTGATACTACTATATTTTCATGGGGTATTAATGGCGTAAATATTCAAACCTCAACCGATGGCACAAATTTTAGTACTACGTTAGCAGGTGCGCCCAGTCAGTTTGCAATAGCAAGTAGCACCACTCAAAACGCAGAACAGTTCAATTTTGCTCCAGTAAATGCCGCCTATGTGCGTTTCCAGGTATTGAGTAACTATGGTGGTGGTAACAATACTGGCTTATCAGAAGTTCAATTTAATTCAGCAGATTCAGCGACATCCGTACCCGAACCGTTGACGATTTTGGGTACATTAACTGCGATGGGTGGTGATGCTACATTGAAGCGGCGACTCAGAGGTGTTAAGTCGAAATCTGTGTAGATATACTAAAAATGCTTAGAAACTGGACTTTCTAGAATTACCGCAGATCCCCGACTTCTCGAAGAAGTCGGGGATCTGACATCTCTCCAATCGATTCACAAAGTCCAGTCTTTAGCCGTTTGCACTATAGTGCGGTAGATATAGCACGATTAAAACCGCACGATTTCAATCGGCGGCGGTTGAAGACTAAGCAATATTCGATTGTAGTGTTAATCTCGATCGATATCGCAAGCAAAAAAAGAGGTAGGGGCAATTCATGAAGCGGCGGTTTTATTCGGAGGGAACCTCCGAAT
>NZ_JANOJV010000111.1:0-2629 GCF_031418915.1 Chamaesiphon sp. VAR_48_metabat_135_sub
AAGAGTCCAATCTGAGCAAGCTTTTTCTTAGCCCCCTTAAAAAGGGGGTTGGGGGATTCTCTAGGGTTTAGGCGTAACAAATTTAACTTTTCAAACACTCTCCAACGCACCATCATTTCGCATTCGCAGGTAAAGTTCGACTCACCTTTGCAGGAATCAAAATTTGATCGCCCTTACGATAGCCGATAAACCGCACATAAACCGATTCACCTACCTGAATATCATCCACATCACTTTGATGCAGTTGTGGAGCATATTCGACCATTTCCCAAGGTTTGCCGATCGATTGACACTCCCAGAATTTAACGAGATTTTCCAGAGAAGTTAATAAAGCGACGATATTTCGAGCGGGTAAATCTGGCTGACTTTCTACCATCTTTCGCACGCTGGGATATTGAGTTAAGAGAGTTTGAATCTGCTCGAAACCACCCTCGATCGCATCTGCTTGTACCTGGGCTGCTTGTGTCTTCAATTCCTCCCGCAATCGCTGACATTGTTGTGTCAGCGCGGCAATTTCTTCTTCTAACTTTGCTCTTTTGACTTCGCTAGTTTGAAGTTGAGATTTTACCTCAGTTAGTTGGAACTGTAAGGCTGATTCAGTTGCTTGCGATCGATCTTTTAAAGTGTCAATTTCCTGAGTTAAGCGTGATTCTAATGCTACTCGACTGGCTTTCGCAATTTTAAGCGATCTCCAATAAAAGAACCCTAAAGTCGCGATACTCGTGAAAGTCCCCACCAACCCACCGATTAATTCTGGCTCCATCTCGACTATCCTTGATTTTCGTTAGATTGAGACTGTTCGTTAACGAGGAAGTTATCCGCGCCATCATGGTATTCGGGTAATAGTTCTCGCGATTCGACTTTACCCAAGGATGCTTCGATATCTTGGGTAGCAAGGGTGCAGGTTTCGCCGTTACCATTAATGACGGTTTCGGTGACTTTACCGTCTTTACCGATGCGGTATTCGATTTTTTGATATTCAGCCATGATTCAATTTTTGATTTTTGATTATTTTAATTATGCCCAATCTCACGAATTATTCACTAACTGAACAATATCGCTCCGATCGAGGCACAGATTCATAACCACACTCTTGCCGATCTATAATGAGTTTGCAATTGAGTTCAAATGTAGGCAGTATATTTTCAATAAAACCCCTAGTTATAAAGTTTTCGCTGATATTTAGTGTATCTAAGTATTCAATAGCAGGAGAATTCAATAATGCTAATAAACCATCGTTGCCCAAAGTCCCCATCGATAAATCTAACTCAATTAAGTTTTCTAGGAAAGGTGATTTAGCTAAGGCAAAAGCAATATCATCAGTATAATCACAATTCTTAAATCCTAAGTATTTTAACTGTGAAAACTTTTCACTGCTAATCATCGGAATGAGATCTTCTATGGATGAGTTTGCGCCATACTCTGGACTTCCCAGCCATAGTTCTAAATACTCTAAGCTTGGCAACTTCAATTGATTTATATCTAGCAATGTTTGGTGATTTAGACCACTTGATTCAATTCGTAAAATTTTTAATTTATCGTGCCTCAAGGTCTGGCAAAATCTAAATCCTTCATATAACTTTTCTCCGGTACGAGCATTTCGCCCCTGATTACATCTCATCTGCAAAAATTCTAATCGATCGTAAGATTCTAAGATAGGAGAAATATCACCATAGCACGGCAGGCTAGAAATCATACACTCACTATCTTCTATGTCGCCTATAAATATTGCCTTCAGATTTTCTAATTTGTCTTTAGCATTAGCAATAACAGAAATTAGCTCCATATCCCAATCTGCAATTCCAAAAACTAGAGCCTCAATTTCATTTGTACAGGGAGATTCTAATACTGAAAACCATTTTGACTCAAAAGTATCCGAACCATAATATTCATGGAAAGAATAAGCGTTATTTTGAGGATTAATAATTTCCATTCCAGCTTCAAAATTTACCACCTGTCGATCTGCAAAAATATTTGCGTGGCTATTTGGTAACCCATTCAAGTATTCGAAATCACACCAAAATTTATTTTCTTTCGCAAAAGCCTGTTTGTACTGTAATTTTTGTTTTTTACCAGCCTCACCGCCCAAAACAGCAGCATTAATTGGTGGTGGATTTTGTCCGCCTAAGACTAGATCTGATTCGTGGGGATTGGGTGCTGACATGGGTATTGACGGTGTGAGATTATTTCTATTATGCCCACGATCGATCTAACAATTTTCTAGATACTGGTGGGGATGGGCGGGTTTGTTTGAAGAAGAACATCCCCACTGACTTCAAGATCGGCAAAAAGATCGGCACTAATTAGCAATCGACAAAGCTATAATGATTGTAAATACTAGGATATAGCTGATAAAAAGATCGGCATTATTATGGAATCTCTCGCCCTCATCGAACCATTGCTACCTGCGGGGGAAAATCGAGTACTGACAGATTTGGCAACGCAACTGTGGGTAGAGAGTAGTGCGCTCAATAGCAACTTACAGGTGGCGACGATTTTGGGGATTGGCGATTTAGTCCGTACGATGAATTGCTACTACAGCAACCTGATTGAAGGACATCGCACCCACCCTATCGATATCGAACGCGCTCTAGCACAAGATTTTTCTGTCGATCCTCAACAACGAAAA
>NZ_JANOJV010000112.1:0-27839 GCF_031418915.1 Chamaesiphon sp. VAR_48_metabat_135_sub
TTTTATTCGGGGGTTCCCCCCGAATAAAAACGCCGCTAAACCCTCGGGGAACCCGAGGAGCGCGCATCGCTGCGGTTAAAAAAAAGATCTCAGACAGTAATAGGATGGAAGTATTATCTATATTCTTCTGGCGGGAAGGGAGTAGCAATTTTCCGTCTGCTCGATAACCCCCGGGAGATTAATCCCCAGGCTAATAGCTCAATTTCGTCGAAAAGACTATTCAGAACATTCTACATTTCGGAACTAATGCTAAAGATATTTGCTTTCTTTGACCTGTTTCTAACCCTTGTCCGACTAAACTTTAGTAATACTATCGGTAGATTCAAATGTCCACAGCAACATTAGTTAACTGGTTGGAATCGGCTACCGAACTAGGGATGTTGCCGAGAAATGTTTTAGAATCGATCGCGAGTGAATTGGAGGTATTAATCGTACCCCCAGGCTGTCGAGTCACAACTGAAAATACGCCTGTCACCCAGCTTTATATCTTAGCATCTGGACAAGCAGAGCGGTATCGTCGCCAAAAAGCGGGATTGATGTGGGCGACAGGATTATTACCAGGTGCGGTGGTAAATTTATCGGCATTACAGCAAGCGCAACTTACAGATAGTCGGATTGTAACAATTACAGAGTGTCAGTTTCAGACAATTACAGCAGAGAAATGGCAAGCATTAGTATCGAGATATCCTGAAATTACCGCAGCATACGCTCAAAGACTAGCCGGTAAATTAGAACAACTCGAAGGCGAACTCGCCTACGAACAAGACAGACAAGCCGCTTTGCGTCCTTATTTAGTGCCCCAGGCAAAGCGGGGAATTATTGGGAGTAGTCGTTATGCAGTCAAATTACGTCAACAAATTCGCACTGCGGCAAATGACGATCTATCCGTCTTAATTTCCGGCGAACCAGGGTTAGAAAAAGATAATATTGCAGCACTAATTCACTTTGGTTCTAAGCGTCGTCATCAGCCGATTATTAGTCTCAAAAGTGCCCTAATTACTGCCAACGGTGCCGAATTATTTGGGCGAGTGGGTGGAAAACCAGGGCTATTGGAATGGTTGGGTGAAGGGACATTAATTTTAAATGATCTCCAGGAATTACCGCGTGAATTGGTGCCGCAGATCGAGCAATTATTGACTACGGGCAACTATAACCCGATCGTGCCTGAAGGTCAAATTTCTATTGCTCCTCGATCTACTAATGCTCGGATAATTCTCATCTCAGAGAGCACTCAACCGACTTTTAGTAAGGCAATCGAACATCAGATCAAAGTACCAGGATTGCGGGTGCGGAAGACCGATTTGGAGGCACAGGTAAACTATTATATCAATATCATCTGTCGTCAAAAAAAGTTATCCAAACCCCAAATCACACCAGAAGCAATTCGGCGGTTACAAACCTATGATTTTCCAGGTAATTTATTAGAATTGCAGGGGATGGTAAATCGAGCCTTGGTGCAGTCACAAGGTAGTAATCTTCTAACAGAAGAAGTCTTTTGGCCACAGGCACCAAAGAAACAGTTATTTCGCCTGAATTTATTAAATGCTTACCCTTGGTTACGACAATTTTTAAATAGCGATTGGTATCCCGATCGAATCAATTATGGATTCACTGCTTGGGTATTTCCAATAGTAGTAATGATTCTATTTATTGCCCCCCAAGATCGCCAGCATAATTTTGCCCTGAATCTATTTTGGGCGTGGTGGTGGCCGTTAATTTTATTGTTCTTCCCGATCATTGGGAGACTATGGTGTGCTTATTGTCCATTTATGATTTATGGCGAAATAGCTCAAAAACTCTCGCTCAAATTCTTTCCCCGCACGCTGCAAAAATGGCCGCGTGAAACTGCTGAAAAATGGGGTGGTTGGTTTCTATTTGGTTTATTTGTGCTGATATTTCTGTGGGAAGAACTATGGAATTTAGAAAACACGGCATATTTATCTAGTTGTTTGCTCTTGCTAATTACAGCCGGAGCAGTTGTTTTCTCCCTGATGTTTGAACGACGATTCTGGTGTCGTTATCTTTGTCCAATTGGGGGGATGAATGGTTTATTTGCCAAACTATCGATCGTTGAATTACGCGCCCAGCAAGGCACCTGCGCGGCAGAATGTACCACTTACCACTGTTATAAAGGTGGCGTAGGCTTTGGCGAAGGAGCGACAACTAATGGGTGTCCGATTTATTCTCATCCAGCCCAATTAACAGATAATAAAGACTGTGTATTGTGTATGACTTGTCTCAAAGCTTGTCCCCATCGCTCGGTAGAATTAAATATCCGCCCGCCAGGAATCGAACTTTGGACGACACATATTCCCCATAGTTATGAAGTCGCTTTATTATTTCTATTGTTGGGCGGTGTATATCTTCATCGATTGCCAGAGATCGATCGATTGTTAGGCTTGCAAATAGATCTCACCCAATTTTTGCCACATCTAGGACTATCGATCGCCGCGATTATCCTACCTGCAATTATCCCATTTTTAGCCTATGGCGCAATGCAAGGATTTTACCAACTGGGCAAATTAGAATTCATCCCTTTCAAAAGCTGTAAACCATTACCATTTATCGATCTTGCTTATGGCTATTTACCTTTAGTACTAGGTGGAAACTTAGCCTACTATTTCAAACTAGGTTTAGAAGAAGGCGGACAAATTATCCCTGTTACCTTTGCCACTTTTGGACAAATTGGCGATAATTTACCCAGCTTTATCGCTCATCCTGCTGTCATTACCTTCCTCCAAGGCACGACTTTAATTCTGGCACTACTAATCACATTCTTTCTAACTCAGAAAATCGCCAAACGTCCAATTCGATCGATCGTCCCTCAACATCTGGCTAGTGTTTTATTGGTGATAACTCTATGGATATCGATCGTTGGTAATTAACAAATATTTTCAAAAGAGGTAACTATGCAGACTCTCGAACAGACTCATCAAAAGTTCTCGCAACTAAAATCACTCCTGTCTGAGATTGAAGATCTTTATGGGGCTGAGGCAGTGTTGCATTGGGATCAAAAAACTTATATGCCAGCCAAGGGGATTGAGGCAAGAGGACGACAGTTGGCAACCCTAAATCGAATTGCCTACGAAAAGTTTACTGACGGCACTATTGCCCAATTGCTAGACGATTTGACAACTTATGAACGAGATTCACCCTACGATTCAGATGAAGCAAGTCTGATCCGCCTCACCCGTCGTAACTGCGATCTAGCATCCAAAGTGCCGACAGAATTTGAGGTGCGCTTCTCCCTTTTACGAACGGAATGTTATCAGGCGTGGGCAACTGCCCGCCAAGAAAATAACTTTGCATTAGTGCAGCCCACGCTGGAACGAATGCTGGACATGAGCCGAGAATATTCTAGCTTCTTCCCAGAGGCTCAACACATTGCTGACCCCCATATTACCGGATCGGACTATGGGATGTCTGCGGTGTCGATTCGAGAGGTATTCGCCGAACTTCGCGCTCAATTAGTACCCGTGGTAGAAGCAATTACCAGTCAGCCACCTGTGGATAATTCTTGCTTGCATCAACACTACCCCGAAGCCGAGCAATTAGCCTTCTGTCACAACATTCTCAAGCAGATGGGTTATGACTTAGAACGCGGGCGACAGGATAAAACCCTGCATCCCTTCATGACCAAATTCTCGATCGATGATGTCCGAATTACCACTCGTGTCTATGAAAACGATCTGATTCAGGGTCTATTCAGCACTATTCACGAAATGGGACACGCCTTTTACGAATTGGGCAATGCCCCAGAGCTTGAAGGTACGCCCTTAGCGGGTGGTGTTTCTTCAGGTGTACATGAGAGCCAATCGCGTCTATGGGAGAATCTGATAGGTCGATCTCGCCCCTTCTGGCAATATTTCTATCCCCAATTGCAAGCCCATTTTCCCAGTCAACTGGGAGCGGTATCACTAGAAACCTTTTACTCTGCAATTAATCGGGTGGATCGATCGCTCATCCGTACCGATGCTGATGAAATCACCTACAATCTCCATGTGATGATTCGGTTCGATCTAGAACTCGATCTGCTGGAAGGGAAGCTAACGGTGAAAGACTTGCCTGCTGCCTGGAACGATAGATACCTCAGCGATTTAGGAGTAATTCCCACCAGCGATAGCAATGGCGTGTTGCAAGACGTTCACTGGTACACCGGACAGATTGGCGGTATGTTTCAGGGCTATACGCTAGGGAACTTGATGAGTGCCCAGTTTTTTGACGCTGCTGTAGCTGCACATCCTGAGATTCCAGATCGAATCGAAACAGGTAACTTTACGGTCTTACACGATTGGTTACAAGCGAACATTTATCTCCACGGGCGCAAATTTACCGCTGCTGAAACAATCGAACGAGTCACTGGATCGACCCTCGGTACTAAGCCACTAATAGATTATGTCCACCGCAAGTATGGTAGTCTGTATAAGCTTTAGGCGGAATATTCTTGGAACTGATTCTAGTTGTAATCCAAGATCTTAGAAGCGTTAGCTACTAAGACTTTTCCATCGCCAATTAACAACTTCAGGTAAGTCTATACCGTGAGTATAGGCATATTGACGGCATTCGATTTGACGATTCTTCAGTTGTTCTTTAGTATGTGCCCCAGCTACTTGCAATTTCGGTACCCGATCGATAACATCAATCGCAATCGTAAATCGATCGATCTGATTATTCATCGCCAATTCTAAGGGTGTATTAATATTCCCTTTCTCTTTATAGCCCCGCACATGCAGATTATCGTGATTTGTCCGGCGATAGGTTAAACGATGAATTAGCCAAGGATAACCGTGAAAATTAAAGATAATTGGTTTGTCGAGTGTAAATAAACTATCAAAATCTCTGTCTGTCAAACCATTGCAATATTCGCTCGGTTGTTGGAGTGCAAGCAGATCGACGACGTTAATAAACCGAATCTTCAGATCGGGAAATGAATCGTGTAAAATTGCCACAGCAGCCAGAGCTTCCTGAGTCGGAATATCTCCCGCACAAGCAATTACGACATCTGGTTCGACACCAAGATCCGTACTCGCCCATTCCCAAATTCCCATCCCTTTAATGCAGTGAGCGATCGCACTATTGATCGTCAAATACTGAAGGTGAGGTTGCTTATCAGAAACGATCACATTAATTTGATTAGTACTTTTGAAACACTGATTTGCGATCGCGAGTAAACAGTTAACATCAGGCGGTAAATATATTCGCACCACCTCCGCACTCTTATTCGCCACCACATCCAAGAAGCCTGGATCTTGATGACTAAAACCATTGTGATCCTGTCGCCACACCGTCGAAGTAATCAATAAATTCAGCGAAGCAACATCTGCTCGCCATGCTAATTTCCGCGAGATTTCTAACCATTTAGCATGTTGGTTGAACATCGAATCGATCACATGTACAAACGCTTCATAAGTCGAGAGTAAACCATGTCTGCCCGTCAACAGATAGCCCTCTAACCAGCCCTCCAAGGTATGCTCGCTCAACATTTCCATCACCCGACCATCGAGAGCCAATTCAGCCCCGTCAGCGTCTTCTGGCAGGTACTCACCCCACCACACCTTTTTAGTCGCCTCATACACCGCCTGAAGCTGATTGGAAGCCGTTTCATCCGGCCCGAATAGGCGAAAATTATCAGGATTAGCGCGGATAATATCGCGCATGAATACACCCAAGGGATGAGTATTCGATACCTCAAGCTGCCCTGGTGCGGACAGATCTACCCCATATTGTCGAAAATCTGGCAACTGTAATACCTTACGCAGTAAACCCCCATTGGCATGGGGATTGCTACCCATCCGTTTAGTGCCTTGCGGAGCGACAGCGCGAAATTCCAGTCGCAATTTACCATGCTCGTCGAATAGTTCCTCTGGGCGATAACTCTGAAGCCAATCAACAAGCATTTGGAGTTGTTGCGGATCGGTTTTGACAGCCTTGAGCGGGACTTGATGCGATCGCCAGGAACCCTCGATCTGATGTCCATCTAGCTCTTTTGGCCCCGTCCAGCCCTTGGGAGAGCGGAGGACGATCGCGGGATATAATGGACGAGTAGTATCGCCATCATTCCGCGCGCGGGATTGGAGATCGTGGATGTCTTGGATGGCTCGATCGAGTGTCATCGCCATGATTTGGTGCATAATGTCAGGATCGTCCCCTTCGACAAAGTAGGGAGTATAACCATAACCCTGCAATAAGCTCTCTAATTCCTGATGGCTAATCCGCGCCAAGACAGTCGGGTTATTGATCTTATAACCATTCAGATGCAGAATCGGTAATACAGCCCCATCCCGACGCGGATCTAGAAACTTATTTGAATGCCAAGCGGTTGCTAGTGGCCCAGTTTCGGCTTCGCCATCGCCAACTACAACCACGCTAATTAAGTCAGGATTATCCAACACCGCACCATAAGCATGGGAAATACTATAGCCAAGTTCGCCCCCTTCATGAATCGAGCCAGGGGTTTCAGGCGTACAGTGGCTACCAATCCCACCAGGAAAGGAAAACTGGCGAAAAAATGCCCGCATTCCATCGAGATCTTCAGTTTTATCGGTGTAAATTTCCGAGTAGCTGCCTTCTAAATATACCGGAGCCAGGACTCCAGGCGCACCATGTCCAGGCCCAGCCAAATAAATGGCATTGAGGTCAAATTTGTTGATAACGCGGTTGATATGGGTGTAAATGAAGCTCAAGCCAGGACTAGTGCCCCAGTGCCCTAATCGGCGATTTTTGATGTGTTCGGGTTGAAGCGGTTCGCACAAGAGGGGATTATCTTGAAGGTAGATCATCCCAACGGCGATGTAGTTACAAGCCCGCCAAAAGCCGTGGATTTGATGTAATTCTGTGGGGGTGAGAGCAATTGCAGATGTAGCGGCTGGAGTCAGATTGGGATTGATATTTGAGATAGTATTTATCACAATAATCTCCGAGTTTACCCCCTTTATGATACTAACTATTTCATCTGCTGACTACCTCCTTTAGACAGATATATCGATCTATCTAAAGGAGGTATGTAGTAGCTATGAAAAATAATCTTCAATATCCCGTGACTGGTGAATAATTCTCAGAATTTCAATTCCATCTGGAATCAAAATATAAAAAATAATATAAGGCTTAACGGGAAAACTTCTTAATCCTGCTAGCAACCGATCTCGTGATACTCCCATTGTCGGAAATTGTGCAAGCATCGGAAACCTGTCGAGCAATTTGGCAACTTGGCGATCTCCAGCAATATCATTCCGTTCTGCAAGATAAACCCAAAGGTCTTCGAGGTCTTTTTCTGCCTCTTTTGATAAACGATATAAACTCATGAGCAGTCAAGTTTGGCTGAGACGATTTTGCCCACGCGATCGAATTTTACCTAGCAATTCTGACAACGTCTCATCTGTATACTCAGTGTACTCTCCATTTTGGAGTTGTTGCGCTCCGATCTCGATCTTTTGCTGAAGGCTTTGCGGATCTGTAGGATGAGGATCTTGGAGCTGATGCATGAGAAGCTGACGCTCTTGTTCGTTCAGAGACAAAATGATTTGAGTCAGTGTGTCAATCAGCACAGAATTGACTGGCATCGATCGAATCATAGGTATTCCCAAGTGTAGAGGTTCCTCTGTGTCTAGTATAACGTCATTGTGAGCATCAACGAATCTATTTGAAATGATTTAAGTTCGGATGATGATAAAGATCGCATCCAGTGAAGTTTGACAACAACTAATTAATTATATTGTTATTGACTAACTACATTAAGCTAACTCTTCTTAAATAAGAGTATTTATTTTGTTGTTATAATCAAAGAAGCTATATCTAGTAATTCTTGCAGCCGAATATGCCCATCGTGGAAGATTTGCCAACCATCGCCGACAAGTACAGCTTCGATTTTGCTTAACTGAGCTAATCGCCGCACAGAAGCTATTGCTTGAGATTTATCGATTAACTTACCATCAGGTAATAACATCAACGAACCAGCTTGATGCGCTCTGACTAAATCGCCAGTAATCAGCGTAGTTTCTTCCAGTACTAGAGCCAATTCGCCAGGGGTTTTCGAGCCATGTAATGCGATCGAATCCAGCCCAGGAACGACGACATCGCTATCAACTAACCACCGCTGAACTGGAATCGGAAAAGTATCCTTCTCGCCCCCAGGAGCCGCAATTTGGGCACCCGTTTTCTCGGCAATTTCCAGGCTGGCGCGAATATGATCGGAATTGGTAACGACAATCCACTCAGCACCACCCAATGACTGCAAATGTGTCCAATTATGCTCTGAGAGGGGGAGAGGATCGACGAGAACGTTCCCCTCTGGACGAATCCAGGCAATGCTATGGAAATCAATATTGCGCTCGGTATTGAACTCAGACCAACAGAAGAGATCGGGACGGTGTAATAATTTCATTAGTCAGTTAGAGGTATGGCTCAATATAGATATTAGCCTACCAAGTTTTAACTGCGATTCTCTTGCAGAGATGCTACGCGAACCAGATGCCAAATCGATCGTGAAATCTCGTTCGCGGTAGCGGAGCCTTTGCCCGTGCCTACGGCAGGCTACGCCAGAGCAATAGCGTCTCGGCAAGAGAATCGCAGACAGCGTAAAATAGAAGTACGTTTCACCCGCAGAGGAGATATGTTAAAAACACTTTGGGCTACCGTTCGCCAAGGAAAAGTCGAACTATTAGATTTAACAGAGCTACCGGAAGGGAGCAGGGTACTCGTAAAGTTCCTTCCTGATGATGAAGTAGATTTTTGGTTGAAATCGAGTCAAACGTCGTTGAATGCCATTTGGGATACAGCACTTTCCAGTAATATGAAGTACGTTAATTTGGAAAGGGGGGAGCGGGGAAAAACTGTACTTCACAAAGGTGGAAAGTGCTGTAATACTGAGGATGATGTATATGCCCAATTGAGGTTTGATTGAATAGTGAATGAATATTTTAGTTTTAAATGCTGGATCGAGTAGTTTTAAAGCTAGTTTATACAGATTAAGTGAAAAGGATTTACCGTTAGATCCAGCCGTGCCATTATGGACTGGAAAGATTGATTGGGATTCTACTGGAACAGCGGTATTAAAAGCTACCACGGCGGATGATTCGGTAGGAGAAGAACGATCTGGAACGAATAGAACGGCAGATATCCACGATCTACTAAATTGGATCTGGAGTGGCAAAACTCAGGTTATTAATAGTATTAAAGAGATCGATATCGTCGGACATCGGGTGGTACATGGCGGAGAGAAATATCGTCAGCCGATGTTGATTAATGCTGAAGTGAAAGCGGAGATAGATCGACTATCAACATTCGCGCCATTACATAATCCGGCTAATTTGATGGGGATTAATGTCATTGAATCTTTATCTCCTAATATTCCTCAAGTCGCAGTATTCGATACGGCGTTCTATGGCGATTTGTGCGAAGTGGCTTATGCTTATCCTGTTCCTTATCAATGGTTAGAGCGGGGGATTAGAAAGTATGGGTTTCATGGCATTAGTCATCAATATTGTACCCAACAAGCAGCGAAAATATTAGGACGAGATCTGAATGAGTTACGGTTAATTAGTTGTCATTTGGGTAATGGTTGCTCGTTAGCGGCGATTAAATTTGGACGGTGTATTGAGACGACAATGGGGTTTACTCCGTTGGATGGTTTGATGATGGGTACGCGGTGTGGATCGATCGATCCAGGCATAATTCTTCATCTATTACGGGAGCAAGAATATACAGTTACGGAACTAGACCATATATTAAATTTCGAGTCGGGATTATTGGGTGTTTCTGGGGTATCTAACGATCTACGAGAGATTGACAAGGCTATTGCTGATGGTAATACTAGAGCCAAGTTAGCTTTGGATATTTATATCGATCGACTCACATCTAAAATTGGGTCTTTATTACCTAATTTAGGTGGTGTAGACGCGCTAATTTTTACGGGAGGTGTGGGCGAAAATCATGCAGGTATTCGTGCTGCTGTTGCAGCTAAGTTGGCTTTTCTTGGTGTAAAAATAGATCCAGCTTTGAATAGTTTACCAATGACAGTCGAAGCTTGCACGTCGTCTAGTGACGATCGCGATCTAGCTACAGATCGATCTCAAGTAAGCGTCCTCACAATTCATACCCAAGAAGAATGGCAGATTGCCATGATATGTTCGCAATATTCAAAGTAGATATCGGTAATGATCAGGATTTGGGCAAAGAATACGAGCGCACCACTGAAACCTTAGAATAAGTCCGCAGGATCGGCAGCTTGAAGTTTGCGAATCGCGATCGAGCCAGAACTCACACACATTAATATGGTTAAAATTAGCACAAAAATCGCTCGATCGACTTTCATCACAATTGGTAATAGAGTCGCTGCTTGAGCGATTTGATACAATCCAATCGATGCAGCCATCCCAGGCAAAAATCCTAATAGTGCCAGGATTAATGCTTCTTGTAGAACGATGCTAAATAAATATCGATCGGTGTAGCCCATTGCTTTGAGAGTAGCGTATTCTGGTAATCGATCGGAGACTTCGGTATGGAGGATTTGATAAACAATTACAATCCCGACAATAAAACCGACAATTACGCCCAATGTAAAAATAAATCCAATTGCACCTTGGCTCTCCCAATAGTTTTTTTCTACTGCCGCAAATTCTTCGATGTTTAATACACGTAAATCTGGAATTTCTGCGGCAATCTCCTGCTGTACTAATTTACGATTTGCACCAGGTTTTAAGGTAATTAGACCGACATCAATATTCGATCCTTTGCGGTCTGGAAATAAATTTAAAAAGGTAGAATCACTAGTAATTACATTACCATCGGCAGCGAAAGAAGCACCATTGGTAAAAATCCCCTCTACAGTTAACAGCTTATTATTTAACTCAACTTCAAAGGCTCCTTTTGCTTGGTAATCTCGATCGATATCTCCGTATTCTGGGCGACCAGCGCGATCGAACAAAACTCGATTGAGAGATTTAATATTGTCTAGTTTTTGCTGGACTTCGGGAAAGGTAAAAGTTGTTTGAGTTGGATCGACACCCCAGATTAATATCGATCTATCGATTTTAGTGGTTGGATTCCGCCATAGCCCCGTGCCAATATACAAAGAATTAACAGATTTTACTCCATTAACTCCTAATGTTTGATAAAGACGATCGCGCTGAAAAGATTTGACCGAAATCAAACTTTGGAAGTGGGGATTAATGACAACTAAATCTGCTTGTAAATTTTGATGGGGGGCGATCGCTGAATCATAAAGAGCGTCTTGAAATCCTAGTTGGACGAAAATTAGCAGATCGGCAAAGGCAATACCCGCAATCGCGATCGCCAACCGACTTTTGTGTTCGATTAATTGCAGCCAGGAGAGGGGAATATGTTTCAAGTTAATTAATAATTGATAATTGATGGATAGCTTTGTAGGGTGGGCATTGTCCAACAGCTAGATTTACAATAACTATTTGTACTAAGTTAATTATCTATTAAATTAGTAAGTTGTTGATTTTCATTGAAAGTTATTTTTTATTTGTGGATAGTCGCTTGAACTTGTAAATTTGTTAAACTAGATACTCGTTTGCTGTCGTTGGAATCGAGCTTTATTTTTACTTCAATTATCCGTCGATCGAGATTTTCGCCAGGTCGATCGCTGAATACATTTTGACGATTTACTTGCAAGCCAATACGATCGACTACGCCACTTAACTCGCCACTAAAAGCCTGACTGGTAATCGTCGCTTTTTGTCCGAGCTTGACTCGATCGATATCAGTTTGATAAACTTCTGCGACGACAATTGTTGCTTCAGTTTGAGCGAGATCGACAATACCTTTGTCGGTGACTTTTTCGCCCATCCGAGTATTAATTTTGAGAATTTCCCCTGCTGTCGGAGTACGAATATATGCTCGCTCTAATTCCGTTTGAGCACGGTTTTGAGCGGCGATCGCACTTTTGACTTCAGCTTGGACAGCTTGGATGTCTACGGGGCGAATTTCGGCGATACGGATAAGATTTGCTTGAGCTTCAACAATTTGCCCTTTACCTGTGCCCTGAATCTTGACGAGTATTACTTCAGCTTCTTGTAATTGTTTACGATTGGTACTCTGAATCCGCGCTAGTACAGTCTGAGCTTCCTTTAGTTGTTTGCTACTGGTATTTTCAATCCTCGTGCGGATGGCTTCAGCTTCCCGTAGTTGTTGCTCGAAACTAGAGACAGCCAACTTTTTACTATCTAATAAAGATTGCGAAATTGCCCCTTGTGTCGCTAATTGTTGATAGCGGTTTAATTCCGATCGAGCATTACTTAATTCTACCTGGAACTTGCCGATCGTGGCTGATTGGGCCGCTCGATCTCCCTCCCATTGTGCCTTAATTCTACCGATCGTTTCTAATTGGGCAGCTCGATCTCCTTCCCATTGTGCCTTAATTCTACCGATCGCTTCCTGTTGGGCCGATTTATCTCCCTCAAGTTGAATTTGAGTCCGCGAGATCGTCGCCTGTTGAGCGGCAATTTCACCAGATTTCGCGCCAGCTTTTATCTGCGCTAATTTGGATTGGGCGACAGCTACCTGTTGTCGTTCGTGTATTAATGTAGCTTGCAATCGATCGACTGAATCTAATACAGCAATAATTTGCCCAGCGCGGATTTTGGAGCCTTCTTCTGCCCGTAATTCTTTTACGCGATCTCCATCCAAAGCCAGCGGTGCGGATAATTTAACGATTCCGCCCGCAGGTTCCAATCTCCCCAAAGCTACGATCTGTTTGGATGGCTGCGGAGCTGTTTGAGTAGCAGGTTGACTTTTTACAGGCATCGATTGCGATATTCCCCATGCAAGCAACCCCACACTTACAAAGGTGCCAGCGATAATTCCCCCGATTAATATTGGTTTCTGTTTGAGTTGTTCGATCGCATTCATAATTAGTAGCTAGTATTTATAATCGTGTCTTCAATAACTTCAAACTTTTACTTCGTTTCACAAGTAGGGGCAATTCATGAATTGCCCCTACTTGTGAAATGGGAAATCTGGATCTTACTTATTACTTATTATTTGTTACTCATCAAAACGATCGCCTCTATTAAAATCTCCACTTGAGCATCCCAACTCTTGAAGTTTGGTTGATAAAGTTGGCAAAGAAGCAACCCATTAATGAATGTCAAAATAAATCCACCAATTGCGTAATTATTGATCTGTAAATAGTTATTAATTGCTTCGATTGTTTCTCGATCTAATTTCTCAAAAATAGTAGTGGAACGTTGGCTTAAATCCTCTTTTGAAACATCTTCTTCTCCCGCTTGCTGTTGGTAATAATCCAGCCAGATCGTCAATTGCTTGGAAAAGTAGTCTCGGTGCTCCTGCGTGAAGTCTAAAATCGCGCTAACTCGCGATCGAATATCCGGTGGTACCGATTCGGCTTGAATTAGAAAATGGGTGATGTCCCGTTGCACTAGTTCCTCCACTAGTTGCAAAAATATCGCTTCTTTACTCGGAAAATAGTGGTACAGCGTTCCTGTCGATATTCTCAGCTTTTGGGCGAGTTGACGCATGGTAATTTTCCCATAACCGATCTCGGCAAATAGCTCAAAACTCTCTGATAGTAGTTGTTTGCGGTATTGCTTTCGATCGACAATCTTCGGCATTCATTTTATATCGAACGTTTGTTATAACTAATTTAACTTTAAAAAACCAGGGTGTCAATCAAAACACGATCGCGATAGAATCTAACTGACAGTTCGATCGAAACTTGCGGTAATTTAGCGGTAGAGAGTAGAGGGTGAGAATCGGCAGATACTATAGAACTTATTGGAGATCTCTCACTCTCTACTTCAAGGCATAGATCGTGACCAACCCACCCTCGATCGCCTGAATCCGTAGTTTGATTCACACGACGTTGCATCATGGCTTTGTTCTCAAGTTCCGTGAGCCAAAGCGATCTGTTATCTCAGTCAAAAATTATCGATCGAATTTAAAACGACCATCAACTTTTTCGATACCAACTGTAGCCGTAATTTTGACTTGATATTGACCAGAGGCTTTTTCGCTAACTACTGCGGCATAATGTTTACCGCTGGTATCATAGCTAAACGGAATAGTTTTTTGCTGACCATCGGGCAATTGGATCTCAGCAGTTACTTTCGCATTTGGCATAATCTCATGCTTCTCTCCTTGAAGGATATAAAAATCTAGGTGCGTAGCACTACCTTCTTTTTCGGGGACTAGTTCTAAATGATATTTACCAGATTCGACTACCTGTCCACCTTTGCGAGGAGCCATATGAGATTTTCCCATCTCTTCCATTGGTTTGGTAGTTGTTGTAGTAAGCGTGGTAGAACTGGTGCTAGCTGAGTCAGCAGTTTTAGTCTCTTTACCACAGCTACCTAGTATTAATAATCCAGCACCAGCAATCATAATAATTCCTGAACTTAAAGATTTCATTTTTACACTCCTAATTAACTAGTCCACTTTGTGAGTATAAAATTCCATGATGAAAACCAGATGAAATATCGAATCAAAGCTATAAATTATTTAATTCTCGATCGTCACATCAACCTGTAGGGGTTCCTCCAGCATAAAAACGCCGCTTCATGCCCGCCCACTAGGGTTTAAGCTTCTCACCCAGGATCGCTTTCGGAAATAAGTACTGTCCAAACCGCGCATATAGAGCTGGAAGAATCAGCAAGGTTAAGGCGGTAGATGTAAATAATCCGCCCAAAACGACGATCGAGAGTGGTTGTAAAATTTCTTTACCCGATCCGCCTTGGAATACTAGCGGTGCTAATCCTAACGCCGATGTAAATGCCGTCATCAAAATCGCATTCAGCCGCTCCATCGAGCCTTGAACTAAAATCTCTCGCACTGGCATTCCTTCAGTAAATTTAGTATTGTAATTATCGACGAGTAGCAGTCCATTCCGCGTAGCCACCCCAAATAGCGTCACAAAGCCAACTAGAGAAGCGATCGATAGTACTCCACCAGTCAATGCCACAGCCACCACGCCACCCACTAAGGCTAGAGGCAAATTAATAATAATCATGATGGTGGAAGGAATTGAGCCAACAGAGAAATAGGTAATTACGGTAATTACCACCGCCGAAATCGCACTAAATAGTAGGATATTTTGACTTGCGCGTTCTTCGGCTTCAAACTGCCCAGCGTATTGAATATAGTAACCCGCCGGAACCTTAACCTGTTGCTGCACTTGTGCTTGAATATCGTTGACAACCGATCGCAAATCCCGCCCTTGAGCATTAGCGGCGACGACAATTAGCCGCGAGACATTTTCGCGATTGATGGTATTCGGGCCAGTACCTTTACCGATCGTGGCTACAGCCCCCAAGGGCACCTTGCTACCAGAGGAGGTATCGATCGAGAGGTTCCGGATGTTTTCCAGGCTTTGCCGCGCCGCTGGCACCATCCAGACGACCAGATCGAAGGTCTGCTGTTGCTCTAAAACTTGAGATACCACTCGCCCATTCAGGGCTGTTTCGACGACTTCAGATAGATGTTTCATCGTCAAGCCGTAGCGGGCGGCAGCGGCGCGATCGAATTTGATCTGTACCTGCTCGACGGGAATTTGGGGTTCTAATTGGAGATCGACAATGCCTGGAACCGACTGCATCACAGCATTTACCTGTTTGCCGATCGATCGTAATTGAGCGAGATCGGGACCAAAAATCTTCACAGCGATCGCACTTCGCACCCCCGACAGTACCTCATCCATCCGGTGCGAAATAAACCCACCCACATTCGGCGCGGCTCCAGGGATACCATCAAAAGTTTTCCGCAACATGGCTACAGTCGCCTTGCGATCTTTCATCCCCGCCGCGCTCAACTCCACATCTAAATGCGTGAGATTCACCCCCGCAGCATCAGCGTCACCCTCGGCTCTTCCCGATCGCATTTGCACTGATTGAATATTTTTATTACCTTTGAGTTTACTCTCAATAACTGATGCCGCACTATTTGTCGCCTCCAGGGATGAGCCAGGATAGAGCAGGAGGGTATTAACTAACGATTGCTCCTGAAATTCTGGCAAAAAGATCCGCCCAAAACTCGGTACCAATACCATCGCCGTTACTAGACTCGCCAGTGCGAAACCAATAACCAGAGCCGATTGACGCAGGGCAAACATCAAAAACCAGTGATAAATACCCTTGAAAAATCTCGCCACCCACGGTTCCCGCTCTGGGAGAGAGCCATAGGGTAATAAAATCGCACATAAAGCCGGAGTAACAGTGAGAGCCACCACACTCGAAGCTAGTACAGCGGATAAATAACCGAGTCCCATTGGCACGAATATACTCCCCTCCACCCCCGTCAGGGCAAAAATGGGCGCGAACACCACCACGGTGATTACTGTAGCTCCAAACACCGAATCGCGCACTTCCTGACAACCATCAAAGACCACTTCTAAGACTGGGCGAGGATGAGGTGAATATTTATTTTCCCTGAGACACCTGTAGACATTCTCGGCATCAACGATCGCATCATCGACAGCCGATCCGATCGCCACCGCCAATCCGCCCAGTGTCATGGTGTTCAGCCCTTGTCCCATCCAATTCAAGGCTAAGATCCCAATCAGGAGGGAAAGCGGTAAAGCCGTCAGACAGACAGCCAGATTGCGCCAATTCATCAGAAACGGAATCAAAATCAGGGCGACGATAATACTACCTTCCACCAAGGCTTCACGGATATTCTCGATCGAGGAATCGATATAAGTCTCTTGGCGAAAAGTCGGCGTAATTTTCACATCTGACGGTAAACCTGCTTGCAGCTCCTTCATCGCTGCTTCTACCGCCCGCGTTACCGTTGGCGTATCCGCTTGGGGCTGTTTATTCACGATCATCACTACCGCTGGTTGCCCATTCACGCTCCCGTCACCGCGCTTGACACCCGCACCGATTTTCACCTCCGCCACATCGGTAATTTTCACAGGCGTACCATTTCGCGCCACAATCACCGACTGGCGCAGATCCTCAATATCTTCAATCCTACCAATCCCCCGAATTAATTGCTCTCGATCGGGTGTAATTAAATATCCTCCAGGCGCACTCACATTCGCAGCAGCAACAGCAGCAGAAACATTTTCCAAAGATACATTAAAAGCAATCAATTTCGCAGGTTCAACTAGTACCTGATATTGCCGGACATCGCCACCAAAGACAATTATCTGTGTCACTCCTGGCACCGCTAATAATCGATTAGTAACTTGCCGATCGACAATCCGCCGCACATCTATCAAACTAGTTTTTTCAGCCGTAAAAGCGTAAGTTAAAACCGTCCCAATCGGCGAACTAATCGGTGCAATCTGCGGAGATTCTACTCCTTGTGGCAGTTTATTTCTCACCGATTGCAATCGCTCGGTGACGAGTTGCCGCGCCTGATAAATATCAGTCCCCCAATTAAATACCACCCGCACCGATGAAATACTCGCAGCACTACTCGATCGCACCACACTAATTCCAGGCGCACCATTAATAGCACTCTCGATCGGTAAAGTCACCAAAGATTCTACCTCTTCCGGTGCCAATCCTGGGGCTTCGGTTTGAATTTCGACTTGGGGCGGTGCAAATGCAGGGAATACATCCAACGGCATTTGAACGATCGTCCGAAAGATCGCAATGGTAATCACGATCGCACTGAATACCACCAACCACCGCTGCGCGATCGACCATTTAATCAGCGAACTTAGCATAATAATAATTAATAGTCATCGATTTCAATAAAACCACCGAATTTATGGCGGCTCGGCATCTTCATCAGCGTTTGCACTGCGCCTATTGGGAGGCTGATGCCCAGGAGATCGTGATGCTTGCTTTATCTGGTAGATCGGCGATCTTCGCTGGTACTAAAACCAAGCTGATGATGTTGACGATCGACCAAACTGTGATTTTGGTCGATCGCTTCTTCTAACACTGGTAATTCTTGAACTTCTGCCTCTGGCTCAAAATCAATCAGACTCGTCGTGATTTGATTGCTTCTTCTCCCCAACCAAAAAACACCACTGACTAAGATACCAGCGGCTGGGACTAAGCCCCAGACTAAATAAGGTGGTATTTGACTTTGACTAGCATGAGCGGGTTTGACTGCCGCATTATGTTCGCTAGCTGGCGCACTTTTCAGGGATTGGGCATAGAGTTGAGGGGCACGTTGCGTGACTACCAAGTCACCAGCAAAGAGTCCCGCTTGGACTTCGACTAAATCGCCGACAGTTTGTCCGAGGGTAACAGTTGTAGGTTGATAACCGTCGCCACTTTTGACATAGACTAATTTCGCTCGCTCGGTTTCTACCACCGCGCTAGCCGGAATTACCACCACTGGCGCAGTCATTTGACTGGTAGCTAATTTAATTTCGGCAAAGGTGCCAACTTTGAGTAAACCATTTGGATTATTTAATGTTGCCTGAACGGGTACTACCCGACTCTGAGCGTCTACTGCCGTCCCAATTCTTGAAATCTGACCAGAAAACACTTTATCACCTGCTCCAGGCACTTTTACACTGACCTGCTGACCGATTTTGAGTCGTCCTAAATCGCGTTCGTAGATATTAGCAGTTGCCAACACCTGGCGATCGTCGGTAATCGTCATTAACTTGACTCCAGGATCGGCGACAGACTGCCCGATCGTAATTTCTCGATCGGCAATCGTACCATCGATCGGGGCGGTAATGGTCACTATACCCTGAGCATTAGCAAAGGTTCCCAGTTGTGCTAATAGCCCTCGATAACTAGCATCGCTGAGTCTGAGTTGATTTTGCGCCGCAGTTACCGCTGCGATTGATTTCTGCACCTGAGCATTGGCTTCTACTATCGATTTCTGGTTCGTCGCCTTGGCTAGTTGCCCCTGGGCTTCGGCTACCTGCTTTTCCGCATCTCGCAATTCTCTCAGAGGTAATTCGGTTTCGGCTTTGCGGAGTTCGGTTTCGGCTTGGGCTACTCCTGACTGACTTTGCGCTTTGACTAATCCAGTTCGCGCCTCGGCTAGTTTAGCCTGAGATTCCAACATCTGACGACGTGCCAGTGCGCCACTGTTGAATAGTTCTAGATCCTTTTGATACCGTTCTTGGGCTAACTCTAGTTCGGTTTGAGCGGAGCTAACTTCGGCAGTAGCGATTTGTTGTTGACGTTGATAGCTATTTTTTGCTGCCCGAACTACCGAGCCACTTTTTACTAGTTGTTGTTCTCGCGCTAATCTGCCTTGAGCGGCTGTTAATTGGCTTCGCGCCTGATTAATTTCAGCGGTAGCGATTTCGACAATCTTAGTATAGCTCTGTTGGGCGAGGGTGCGATCGGTTTGTGCTTGCTGGATCAGCGCGATGGCAGTCGATCGTTTTTCCAGTGAATTTGTCCGCAGTTCGTTGAGTTCGGGGCTAGACATCTTCGCAAGTATTTGTCCTGCTTTGACTCTCGCTCCAGGTTGTACCAAAAGCTGGACGAGTTTGCCCTTAATTGGAGCGGTAACTTCTACTTTCTGACTGGGTAATAGTTCGATCTGCCCAGTGGCGGCAATTTCAACATTCAAACTTTGCTTTTTGGCGGCGACTGTTTGTACGCCTATTTGTTGAGCGGTAACTCGATCGATCTGGACATTAGTACTTGTAGATCCCCCTTGACTACCAAATTCATTCCCATGTCCAGCATGAGCAAATGCTGATGGGGATGCTACTAATATCCAGATAGGTAGCAATAGCCAGCTTATGTGTAGCATTGTACGGACGGTTTGAGGGCGATTCGAGGATGAAACTGTGCGAGATTTTGGATTCATAGCCATAGTTACTCAACTAAATGCCAATATGCTCTAGTTTGGCAGCCTTAGATGAAATTGAGATGAACTCATCTCAATTTGATTTGAAATTGAACCACCATAAATTTGTAATTGAGAGCGATCTAAATTAACGTCCGAGCGATCTCAACTGAATCTCGACATTACTAAGATAATTGCGATCGTTAATCATTTCTGGTAGTAAATCTTTGGACTCAATAGCAGCTTTTACTAAATCTTTAGCAGTAATTTTTCCTGTTCGAGTACCATCAATTAATGAGCCAAATCCAGGAATAGAGCGATCTCGATCTCGATATTGACCTTGATAAGCACTGCCAACCAAGTTGAATGGGGTTGTATATCTTTTGGTAGGAATATTATTACTTATTTTTGTCATCGGCTGTGCGATCGCTTGTGTTCGACCGCTGGCTTGTGCAGACGTACTTACCGATAGTGAAATGGCGACAATTGATAAGCTAATTAGAAATAAACGTTTCATAACAACACACTTTTTCTTCTGGATTGAATAACCTCTCTATTTATAGATTAACAATCCAAAGTGAAATCTAGATGAAAATAGTATGAAATTCAGATAAGTTTTTAAGATAGCTTAATCTGTCATGAGCTTCGATCTGGGTCATAACATACCTTTATCAAAATTTAATTAAGGGATATAATTGATGACTTACACCCCCATTCACACCTCAGATTAGATGAATTTTTACTCACTATTTACTTACGGACCATTCTTGCTGCCATTGAGTCATCAGATCGATTTCTGCTTGTTGAGATGTAATGATATTTTGAGCGAGTTTTTTCATCTGTGGACGTTTGGATTTTAGTAATAAATCTTTTCCCATTGTCACCGCACCTTGATGGTGGGGAATCATCGCATTGAGGAATCTAACATCGAATCCCGTATCAGCTTTACCCAATGACATACTCATCATCATTGACTGTTTGTGTTCGGCTGTCATTGCCATTTCATGATTCATGGCAGCGTGCCACATGATTGGTGTTACCGATGCTTTAGGATACCATTGTTTCCGCCACAATTTCATCTGGGCGATCTCTTTTTTCTGATCGGTGATAATACCTTTAGCTAGCTTAATTAGTTCGGGACGTTTGGACTTTTCTAATACTTCCTGCGCCATTACTAATGCACCCTGATGGTGGGGAATCATACTATCGAGAAACCGCAGATCGTAGTTAGCATCAGCGGGGCCGACATCCATATTATGATTCATCATACCCCCCTTTTTCATGCCATCATGATTCATGCCACCGTGGTTCATCCCCCCAGAGTTTTGGGCAATTGTTGAATTCGATCTATTGGCAGCCGTGAAGTTAGCAATCGCTAGGGAACCAAAACTAATTGTTCCCGTCACGATCGCGATCGATGCGATTAATTTAGCTCTAGTATTCATAACTTACAAGAATAATAATAATTTTGTCGTTACTACGATCTTAGCGGGATGAGATGAAATTAAGATGAAATGGTTCGAGTCAAGATTTCACATTGATTTCATCTAATTAAGGGATGATTAGTACCAAGATGAAAATTTTACTGATTGAAGACGAGCCAGATTTGGGTGCCCTCATCCAAACCAGCCTTGCTCATCATCAATATGTAGTCGATTGGATACAAGATGGTAAAACTGGCTGGGAATATTTAACTGACAATCGTTCGACATACTCGTTGGCGATTATCGATTGGATGCTGCCCAAAATGTCTGGCATCGAAATTTGTCAACGGTTACGGGCAGAAAAATACACTCTGCCAATTCTGATGTTAACTGCTAGAGATCGAATGGAAGATAAAATTACGGGGTTAGACGCTGGAGCCGATGACTATCTAGTCAAACCATTTGGGATGGCAGAACTCCTCGCTAGACTCCGCGCTCTCCAACGCCGCGTTCCCACATTTCAACCCGACAGGTTGCAATTGGGAAATCTGCGACTAGACTATGGTAATAATGCAATCGTCATCACCAATCCAGCGGGAAATGAACAATCTGTCAGTCTGACAGCCAAAGAATTTCAACTGTTGGAATACCTGATGCAGCACCCAGATCTTACCCTCACCCACGACCAAATTCGTAATCGCGTCTGGGCAATCGATTCGGAGTCGGCGAGTAATGTTGTCGCCGCCCAAATTCGGCTATTGCGGAAGAAGTTAGCCGAATTTGGCTGCGAGGAAGTAATTGAAACTGTGCGCGGATTCGGTTATCGGCTCAACTCTGTTCATAAATAACGAGATAATTATACGAATTTAACTGCGTACTAGCTGACAGATCGATTTGACAGAAGAAGATCTAACCTTTAAGATGATTTTGTTTGTAGCGATAATGATTCTCATTCTATTATAACTTCGCTGGATAGACTCTGAGCCGCACACGCCACATAGATCGCGAACCCGCCCACAACTTACTAATTTAATCTTACAACTGTGAAAATTAGCCCTCGTCGCTCAAACCTAAAACACTTACTACATTCCAACTGGCTGGTGTCATCACTACTGACATTTGGGCTGTTAACTGGATGTACAACACCGAATAGCCAACAGCCTGGAGATATGCCCAGCCCAACAGCCAGCGAAGCTCCAGCCGCAACTACAGGTAGCAACCCTAAAGTAGTTGTGACTAATACTGTATTGTGCGATCTGACTAAACAGATCGCTGGCAACACCGTTGATGTAGTGTGTATCTTAGCGGCTGGTAGCGATGCTCATGTTTACAAACTTACACCAGAAGCCAGACAATCGATCGAAACTGGTAAATTAGTCTTGTATGGCGGCTATGACTTCGAGCCAGAGCTGATTAAAGCAATTAAAGCGACATCCAATCCAGCCCCAAAAGTAGCTGTGCATGAAGTAGCGGTACCTCAGCCTCAGACATTTGAAGAAGATGGTAAAAGCACCACAGATCCCCATGTTTGGCACAACGCCCAGAATGGGGTCAAAATGGCGGAAACAATTGGAACTAACTTAGAGAAATTAGTTCCAGCCCAAGCAGCAATTTACAAGCAAAATACCCAAAAGTTAACAGCAGAACTCGGACAACTAGATACTTGGATCACATCCCAAATTAATACAATTCCTGCTGCTAAAAAAACATTATTTACCACTCATGATGCACTAGGATATTACTCCAAAGCTTATGGGATTCCGGTTGATGCTTTAGAAGGATTGAGTACAGATGAGAAGCCAAATGCAGCTATAGCTAAAGAAATGGTCGGCAAAATTAAGAAAGCACAAGTGCCGACTATTTTTGCAGAATTGACGCTCAATCCCAAACTGATTACCGCCATCGCTCAAGAGGCAAAAGTGAAAGTAGCAGCGCAGGA
The DNA here is from genome assembly GCF_031418915.1 of Chamaesiphon sp. VAR_48_metabat_135_sub. NCBI lineage: Bacteria > Bacillati > Cyanobacteriota > Cyanophyceae > Gomontiellales > Chamaesiphonaceae > Chamaesiphon > Chamaesiphon sp. VAR_48_metabat_135_sub. The sequence goes on from NZ_JANOJV010000112.1 coordinate 23,059, forward strand.
AATCTATGCTGATGGCTTGGGTGAGGCTAGTAGCCCAGGTGAAACTTATCAGAAAATGTTAATTTCTAATACTAAGTCAATCGTTGAAGGATTAGGTGGCAAGTTCACACCTTTTACAGCTAAATAAGCTAGACAAGATTTGGAATTGTGCGGTAATTGGTGCCCTGCGGACTACACTTACGTTCTAGCTGAGATTTCAAGTTGTGGAGGGGGGGCTACGAGCAGTCGCGTCACCCCTTCGCTATCACGCAGTTGGAGGTTGTTTGGTCTGACATAGAGAGAGCGGCGGATGTTGGGGATCGATCGACTTTATAATATTGATAAATAAAACGGTATTCTAAAATGAAATTATTTAACTTATTATGGCTACCTGTGGCTGGAGTGGTTGGAGCTAGTTATCTCGCTCAAGCTAATTCACCCCAGTCGCAGCCGGAGCCGGAGACACTCAAAGTCTGGAAAGTCCAACCAGTAGCAATGCCAATTATCGACCCAAAAACTGCTCACCAAGCACTATTAGCACGGCAGAAACAACTAGCCGATCAGAATTTTAGTTGTGACTGCAATGGTTGTAGAGTGGCGGCACAGCAAGTAGGTGTGACTTTCAATTAGATAGATTAGACTGCCATTTCGCCCGATTTAACTAGTTGGCGGATGCTGCTAATACAACTCGCACAGCCACAGCCAAATCGACTGACAGCGGCAAGCTGCAATCTTTGCTCGTAGCTTGCAGGGGTAATCATTTCTCCATGAGTTGATGGTGGGGTCGAAATTCGCTTGACTCATGAGGATATATTCCGTTGTTGATGAAGGATAATCCAAGTCGCGGGTGGTTGATGAGCGAAACAAATACTCTTAATCCGAACTCACGTTAAGCACTATCTAAATCTAGACAGCACAATGACGAAAAGGTTTTGCTTAAATACTGACTGGCATTGCAATACTAGGAACAATTCCAATTACACCTTTTCTGAGTCGTTCGGGACGTTCCGACCATTTCATCGTGCCATCTTGCTGGCGGAGATAAAGACTAGCACACTCTAAAATAGATTGAGATACCTCACCTAAAGAAGTACGATCTAGATCTCCAAATAGATAGGTAGATTTACCAGCAGCAGCAAAAGCAACGACACAGGGGCGATTGCACGCGCCCATACATTTAATCGATTATCAATTATCAACATTTATTCGACCGCCTCGGTGACGCTCTTTCGTCCGATCAAAATTAATTGTTTTTCAGATTGACAACCTCAATCTGGTAAAGAATGAATCAGCCCTGCTAACTCGTCAACTGGGGATTTTTAAGTTAGATTATGTAAATTAACTATCAACCGATCGCCACCGCAATGAAACGGACTTACAACGATACTCTTAGCGATATTAGCGATGCTCCCGATCTCCAGAGTCTCGTTTGCGATAAAAGAGCAGGTAAACGCGCGACTACTGCCAAAGGTAACCGCCGCAACCGCCGCTATCAAAACCGGATGCTCAACGCCCAAACATCTGAAAATTTTGATGAAGGTGAAGATACGTTCGCCGAGAATAATTAATTAAAATCTGGATTAGAAGACTAGCGATCGCCATGAACACGATCGCTTTTTCGATTGGATCTATCGATGTTTTTTTATAGCTGAATATCGAGCTAATGAGAATTTCCACTGTATAGAAATTCGAGCGCGGTTACGCAGTTCATAATAACGAGGATCTGATCATAAGCTGTCATCCACGACATTAAAGAGTAGCATCGACTCGTCCACAATCAAGACGAAATGAATTTACAAGAATGATTATCATTCCCGCTGCTTGTGATATACTGGTAAAGTTTTCATTTATCTTTGCAGTTCATGGATCGGCATCCCATCTACCTCGTGACAGGGCCATGCGGTTCTGGCAAAACTACCTGGATTCACCAACAACTGACTACCAGCACCGAACCTAGTGCTTATATCTGTCTGGGTGCAGATGCTACCCCGATCGATCTGACCTATATTACAGCGACTTGCCCCCACGTCAAACCGATCTCGGCTGGTGCCTCCTGGACACAGCTAGCCCAAATCCAACCGCTATATGTGGAGATTGCGCCGCAACTAGATCTTGCCACTCTGCAATTACCTGTAGCTCTCGAATCTTGTCAACGAATTGCGATCGGACCCAAAGGATTAATCGAGAGTGAATATCACGATTGGGCGACTCAAACCCTCATCAGTGAAGTTACCGAGAAAAATGTTGTGCTAACTGCCTCGCCCCGCTTTGGATTGACTGGAGAAGTTCTAGATCCAGCTAGTTTAAACATATTCTGGGATGAATTAATTCAGGGAGCTTATGGTGAAGTTGCTAGAGCTAAAGGTATTTTTGAGATCGTGGACTTTAGCTATTAGCGGGTGTTTAATGACTAAGCACTAAGGTTTGAGCATTTTTCTTTTCTTGTATGAACCCACCCTGCCCACCGAATTATTGGGGTGGGTTCGGTGGGAAAAGCGGGTGGAGACGGGAAGACTGAGGGTAATAAATGGTAGCCTAATTTCCGTCGTCGAAACCGGATCGAACACTAGGCGTTAAACATCAAAGCTCGACCTCGCACCTGTTGATTAAATTCACCTCGATCGTACACCACTTGCCCCCCGACGATCGTCACCGCTGGCCAGCCCGTCAAATTCCAGCCCTCAAACGGACTCCAGCCGCACTTAGTCTGTAGTTCTTCGCGCAATACCGGATGGTAATTATCTAAATCTACGAGGATTAAGTCAGCATCGTAGCCAGGCGCGATCGATCCCTTGCCGACAATGCCATAAGCCTTTGCCACCGCCGTAGACATCCAGTGGGAAACTTGAGCGACAGTACATCGCCCCTGCATTGCCTGAGTCAGCATCAGCGGCAAAGACGTTTCTACTCCAGGCATTCCCGATGGCACTTGGGCAGGCTCCAGAAAGACAGTTGTAGCAGATGCTTCCTCGTCGGCTGGATTGGTGGTATTCGCCTGACCTTTTTCGGCTAGAGTATGGGGCGCATGATCGGTGGCAATAAAATCAATGACCCCATCCTGAAGAGCTTGCCACAGCACCTCATTGTCATGGGTACTCCGAATCGGCGGGTTCATCTTAATCAGTGTCCCCAGTTTTTCATAGTCGCCCGTATTTAACAGTAGATGCTGCGGCGTGACTTCTGCTGTCACCCAGGCTGGTTTATCCTGACGCAGCAATTCGGCTTCTTCGGCGGTGGAAAGGTGCAAAATATGCAACCGTCGCTGATATTTTTTGGACAGTTTGAGGGCAAGCTGGGTGGCGTTGAGTGCCGCCTGATTGTCTTGAATCACTGAATGAATGGCTGGATCGGTACTGCCTGCAAATTCCTTTCGCCGTTCGGCAATTCGGGCTTGATCTTCGGCATGAACGGCGATGAGGCGGGTACCTGTGGCAAAAATCCGATCGAGAGAACTTTCTTGATCCACCAACAAATCGCCATGCATCGAACCCATGAAGATCTTGATGCCAGGGGTGGGTGTCGCTGTTTGGAGATCGGGTAAGTTTTCGGATGTAGCACCGATAAAAAAGCCAAAGTTCACAAAGGATTTTTGGGCAGCGCGGGTCAACTTGTCGTTGAGCGCAGCCTGATTAATCGTCAGCGGCTTGGTATTGGGCATTTCCAAGAAGGATGTCACGCCGCCACGGGCACAGGCGCGGGAGGCCGTGGTGAGGTCTTCTTTATGCTCTAATCCTGGTTCGCGGAAATGTACTTGGGGGTCAATTACGCCGGGTAGCAGGGGGAGCTGATGAGCATCAATGACGGTATCAGCCGTTGGCGTTGGCGTAGCCTCTGCCTGCGCAGAAGCCTCCGCTTTGCGGAATCGATCTAGGTTTGGGCCAATCTCGCGAATCACACCTCCCTCCACCCACACGTCAGCGGACTGAAAGCTGCCATCAGGAAGCAAAACTCTGGCGTTGCGGATTAATAATGTGGTGTTAGGGGATGGAGTCATGCTAAAGCGAGGAATACTGCTTCTATCATAGGGAATTTCGGTGAGAACTCAAAGTTGAAGTGTTAGAGTTGGATGTGATGCTTTCGCTCAAGTCTAAGCGGGGAAGACTCTTAACCAGCTTGAACAAAAAAACAATCAAGAATTTGAAACATGGATAAGCAGCAGCTCTCCGAGCGGGATATTTGCACTAAATACATTACTCCAGCATTAGAGCGATCGGGTTGGGATATTTTGACGCAGATTCGGGAAGAATTTTCGCTGACAGATGGGCGAATTTTGGTGCGGGGGAAGTTGCACGCTCGTGCGAAGAATAAACGAGCTGACTATGTACTTTTTTACAAGCCTAATCTCCCGATCGCCATTATCGAAGCCAAGGATAATAATCATTCTGTGGGCGACGGGATGCAGCAGGGTCTGGGTTATGCGGAGATGTTGCAAGTACCATTTGTATTTAGCTCTAATGGCGATCGCTTTTTGTTTCATAATAAGATTGCTACCGACGGCATAATTGAGCGAGAAATCGGTTTAGATGAGTTTCCGTCGCCGGATACTTTGTGGGAATGGTGGTGTGTACATCGGGGCTTATCTGCACCGCAGCAAATGTTAGTTACTCAGGATTATTATAGTGACGGGAGTAATAAGACTCCGCGCTATTATCAATTACTGGCGATCGACAAAACCATCGAAGAGATCGCCAAAGGTCAGAACCGGATTCTATTGGTGATGGCGACGGGTACGGGGAAGACTTTTACCGCGTTTCAGATTATTTGGAGGCTGTGGAAATCGAAGGAGAAGAAACGGATTTTGT
>NZ_JANOJV010000113.1:0-7680 GCF_031418915.1 Chamaesiphon sp. VAR_48_metabat_135_sub
CATGGCTTCAACACTGGACTACCACGTCGTCCAAGTTTTTCGAGCAATGGCATTTAAACCTATACCTGACAAGGGTTTCAAACTTGGACTACCACTTAGTCTCCAGGTAGTCCAAGAATCTGAATCAAACCAAATCCTCCACCCCTTTAATTAAAAGTTGGACTACCTATGGACGAATAGGTAGTCCAACTTTTTAAGCCATACTAGGCAAAGATTTCAGAGCTTTTGCGAAAAAAGTTGGACGACGTGGTAGTCTATCCTCAAATCATCTCAGGGAGCTAGTTTGATCAAAAGTTGGACTACTTAGACTACCTTTTCTAGTAATTAAAATTTGATATTTACTTGAGGTAGGGGGGAACCCATTGTCGATCGCATAACCCAAAGCGACTACTGAAGCCATAAACAATCGGAGTTCGCTCACCCCTGGCTTGATTTTAGTACTCCAGAAAGCCTTAACAGTTTGAGTATCAATCCAGTTTCGTCCATCGAACCGATCGATAAATTTGAAGATCCGATTTAATTTTGAATTGTCCAGTAGCCCCATCCGTTGATATTCCAGCAATGTCTGATTGAGCAGCCATTGAGTGAAGGCGATCGCATCAGAGAGTGTTTCACTAGAGATCGGTGTATCCGGTAGCTGATTGACGATCGCTGCATTGGTACAGTGGAGTACTAAGGCAATTCGCGCCGCTGCCCCCTTAAATTTGGCGTAGGTAGCTCGTAAAAGGTTGCTAGGCTCATTCCATACCTTTTCTTCCATTTGGTCGTGCCACAGCTTCCACACAGGCTTAGATTCATCAGCCAACTTATACTCACGTTCGGGCTGGTTCGATAGTCGTTGGTAAATTGTTTTCAACTCATCCGCTAGTCCGAATGAATAGATAGAAAATGCTGCCATCTTCGATTGAGGGAGATGAACGAACATAAATCGATTCCATAGTCCGTCTTCAGGGGAATCATCCTGTTTGATCAGTTTTTCCAGTACTGAAGGCTGAACCCCTCCGAGCATTGATAAGGAAGTATGCGATGTCCATAAGGTATCAGCTCCTTTTCTGTTAACCTTAAAGCCGCCACCATTGTAAGCTGTGAGCCATTTCTGTCGATCTCCTCCACTTTGGCGGTAAGCATCCATAGATTTAAAAAATCCAGCTAACTCATCTACAAATATTAAGTAGCCTGTATCGGGATAGTTACTGACAGATTGAGCGATCGATTCGATCGTGAAGTCAGAGAAGAAAATGTCCCGCAAAGGAGCTAGAGGCATTAGTGGCTCTGTTTTTTCACCTTTCTTTTTGAATTGGTGATACTCTAATTCTCGTTCGCGCTCGGCTTTGTTTAACTTCCATTGCTCTGCTAGTTCTCCCTGAATAACGCATAGTGAAGCAGTTAAAATATTCAAAATCGGTGTTTTCATCGTTCCTGATTCTCCGACCATTCCCACCCAAAGAATGGGAGGTGCTTTGTAATCAGTTCCAGGATTAATCATCAACCTCGACTTAGCACCAATCTGACTAGCGAGGATAGGCAATAGGCAAGCACTGAATATTTCTAGGGGAATATTAAAATTAGCGGCTGTATGTGCCATTTCTATCCCTAACCTACCTGCAAATATCTGTGGGGCTATTTGGCTCTTTTTATTTAATAGTTCGCTTAATTCTTGGACTAGTTGTTGGGATTCTTCTTTTTCCTCTAATTTAAGGTCTGAGAGTAGATTAATGATTTCTCCATACTTGTGTGGACTAATTACTTTAGCTAAAATTTGTTCTTTCGTTAAATTGTGGTCGCGGATATCATCGCCAATGTCCATTCCCCCCTGGGGATTCTGCCATAAGCCCTGAGTACCTGCGAGGTAATATCCCTCAATCTGGTTAGCAAAATCCACCTTGATGTTGGTGATATACTTTAGTCCGTTACTATCTCGATCTGGTGTCAAGACTAATCTTGCTCCCGCTAAGTCCGCCTGATAAGTTCCGTAGCGGCAATACCCATCCGAACCGCCCAGGGTCGTAGTGGCAGCAATCCCCAGTTTCCACAGCAAATCGGCAGTGTTTTCACCTTCTACCCAAAAAATTAACTCACCACGCCCAATCGCCGCTCGGACTTCTGTTAATCGATAGATCGGAATCCGATGGCGAATTTCTTGGGGGTTGCCTATTTTCCAGTTGCTACCCGTCCAGTGGAATTGAGGGAATTTTTTATTGCCCTCACCATCATCGCTTCGCACCACTTTAATTAAGGGGTTGCCATCGCGGTCGGGATAAAAATAATCGGTTTGAGCTTTGGGACGAATTGGTTTAACCCATTCAGCTTGCACTGGCTTCCACTCAGGCTTACCTTCTAGCTGGTCGATCGCCAAGCGGATATCTTTTGGATCGCACTCACCGCTAAAGCACTTGTAGGCACCTGTGGGTGGGTGAATGTCTAAATTTCGGCGATTACAGACAGGGCAATGGTATTTAGTTTGCGAACCCTTGGTTTTGGTCAGAACATTGAGATGTGTTCTGATGTCATAGATCTCGTAATCATCGGTCATGATGCTAGAACTCCTGATTTTTTTTGGAGCCGCCTAAAAAAACGCACTAAAAATATCCCCCCAAAGGACGCTCTATTTTTTCTGATCGTCTGTTAGAATGGATAAGGTTCAACTTATATATTCTTCGGTTAAAGCCTTGCTGTTACAGGGTTTCAACTTAAACAAACAATTTAAAAAGGCGTTAGTCTTCTGAGTCGGTCTAGTTGTAAAGCTAGGACGGCTTTAGTTTTGGAAATTGAATAGAATCCAGTTCTATCTTATCAGTGCCAGCCATCTCTACTTTATTTCGATCGGGTTAGCTCGACTAGATCTGTTGAGCGGAAAGATGGACAAGTCCATTCAACATACTCTACAATACACTGGACAAATGGATAAGTCCACTAAGCGTATTTACAAACATGGAAATAGGAATAGATAAGTATTCTGTAGCTGACTTGCAGAGCCGTTTTAATTTGGGTAAGCAAGCGGTTTACAATCGACTTGAAACGGTGGGCATCAAACCAACCAGAGTTGGCAGACGGTCTTACATTACGGCTGCGCAATTAGAACCATTAGATCGCCTCCACGCACATATCAAGCAAGGTAGAGCGATCTCAGATTTTCAATCTTCACCTCAGACAGAAATCAGCCCAGTAGACCCAGACAAAACCACTCAATTACTAACGAGTGCAGAAATCAGTTTAGTAGACAGATTGAACAAATTCACTGGACTATTGGAAAATAATTTAGAGGTGTTGATGAAGCTGATTGCTGGTGAAGTATCCCCGCCGCACAACTCGACCATCCCTACCCGCAGCCCCCTGTGGTATATGAGCGAATTGGAACGAGCCTCAGTTGAAGGTTGGCTGTTAACCACCGATGAAGTGCAACAATTGCTCGGTGTCAAGCCAATTCCACACAAAGGAACATCGACCTATCAGCGGGGGAGTTTTAATTTTGTCAAAGCGGGTAAGATCGACGGACAAACTGCTTGGCAAGTCACTAAGCATCTGCCCCCAAAGGTTGCTTGATCTGCCCAAAAGTCGCCTGCCTACTTATGTAGTTAAAATATATGGAATCAACAACCAGTACGGAGCAGCAATCGAACTCCCCGAATGAGACGGCTTATACCGAATCTCCAGCGGATGTCATCACAATCCAAGATCGCTCTCATCTGACACATCAAGAGCGTCAAAAATTTTGGGAGAACGCCAAATATTCAACCCAGCACTCTTCCCCAGATCGAGATACATCATCTGTGTCTAAGACATCGAGTACATAGCAGGCAAACTGAAAACACAGGCAAGCGCACGCTAACTTATACAGGAAAGGCATTCCAAGCGAAGTGGCACTATTTTACACGTATCTCGGCTCGACCCCTATTATCTTCCCAAACTAGAGGTTGAAGAAAATTCTTGACTGAACGACGATCGAGATCGTTATGAAACGGTTGATTCGAGTAAGTTCTCAAACAATCATAACAACTTGTTTCGCATGAGCAATCATCGGTAATATAGTGAGCCATCTTCAGCACTTCTGAAAATCTTTCTGCAATCCTTTTGCTATAGCCAGCACCACCAGGTACGTTGTCATAAATAATAATTTCAGTGGAACTATTATTTAATGGTCTAAATAAACCATCTAGCTCATTGCGGGGAACATCGATGACTTGAGCAGCAGCGGCGAGTAAGGCATAAGTAAGCGATCTCCAGAAATCTAAACCGCCAATACTTTTATTTTCGTCATTCTCAACAGAAGAAACAGTCGTTCCATCTAATATATTCCTCACCTCTCCAAATAGGTATGGTGGGTTAGCAATAGGATTAAACTGAATCTTGAGTAAATCGCTGCAAAACTCATGCCCCAAATGAATATCTTTACGAAAAGTAGTGCAATATTTACCCGTGAGAGGATGCTGATGAGGTAGATATTCTCCGTGACTGTTATCAGATTTTTTACTTCGACCTTTTTTCGAGCTTGTCTCTCGTTGTTTTAAAACTAAATCACTCAAGTCTATTCCGCAATTTTGACAGATCGCAAAACCTCTACCCCTTCCTAATAGCCCTCCTTGATTAGCTAGGAAAAATGTACCGCTTCTGCTCACGGTAAGATCGCAAAAGATATATGGTATATTTCTAGGATCTTGACCATCTTGGGCTAAAAAGACTTGAGATGTTGGCTGACGCTGGGGCTTGAGATAAGGTGTCACTTTAGCTGGCTTTGACCAATCTGTCATAAATGACTTAGGGATTTTATATTGTTTCATATCCTTGTTAGATGCTAACTTAGGTTCCCATTGACAAACTGGACATTCTTCGATTGGATCTGGATTAGGAGAAGAGTGAAAATGATTACAATTTTCTTTGCAAACCCAATAATATTTATTTTCTAGTTCTTTAGGTCGAGTAATACCTACACTTTTGTAGACACGATCGTCAACAACTATTTCCTGTCCAGGTGCATATTCACCTAATGCCAAACGTCGATCGCGTTCTAATCGATGCTTTCCTTGAGATGACTTAAATTCGTTACTTTCTCCAGTCAAAAGACGAACGACATCAATGGGAAAACCATAGATAGGGAGAATACTTGCTTGGACTAATTCATCATGCAAGCGGCGTTTAGCAATTTTCTTTAATTCAGCCTTAATATTCTTTACTTGATTGAGAGATTTTTCTATGTCTTCAAAGTTATAGCTAATTTCTCTTAGTGGAGAGGCTAAATAGTTCCAATCTGCTAATTGTTCTTTTTGGAATACTAAAAGAGCTTGAATAAATCGATTGAGTAATTCAATCTTATTATCAGAGCTTCCTAATCTATCAATCCAAGATTGAGCAGTACTTCTAGCTTTATCTTTATTCAGCCACTCTTGTAATTTAACGATCGTCGATGTTGGTGGAGGTGTAAAGTCTGGATGATCGGCAGGGTTATTGAAAGGTAATGCCAGAAAATCAGCCATTGTAATCTTTTCTGCACCTACACCGCTATAACCATACAAAAATGCTGCTAATAATTCTGCCCGAATATGTCGTTCTTGAATTTGACGATTATCAACATCTAATTTAGGTATTTGGTTGGTACCAGCAATCAACCGCTCTGGTTGCTCAAAGTAATAGCGATCGTGAGGGCGGCGTTCCCCATACATTAGCGTGATTGCAACTCCATCAGTACGTCTACCCGCACGCCCTGCACGTTGTTGATAGTTACTGACATGAGGGGGGAAATTCCGCAGCACGACGGCTTGCAAGTCCCCAATATCTACGCCCATTTCCAAGGTTGTCGAACAACTGAGCATATTAATTTGTCCGCGCCGAAAACGGTTTTCTCGCTTTTCCAATTCACCTGTACCTAATTGGGCTGTATGTTCTTGCGATCTCAATGGTAAAGGCGATCGATTGAGAATAAGATGCTGTTGATAATGTTCTGCTCTGGTTCGATCGATTTGTTCTAGAGTATAGGGCTGAAGAGTTCCTTCACATCTAAAAGCTGGACACCCTTTAATATTCAGAGTCGAATTTTTAATATCTGATAAATTTGGGATATGAAATACTTGTTGACAGCTATCACATTGCTGCCAATTATATTCAGTTTCAATTATATTTAGCTTTTCCCAATTTAGATGATATCCACTTTTTGCTTGAATAAGTATTTTGTATTCTTTTAGCTTTTCAAATAGCCAAACAAAATTCTCTCTGATTGGGAATCGATCGCCAAAGAATTGGTGGTAATACCACCCTAGTCTATTTTGGGCTTTACTTACTTCACCATCTTTTTTCCATTTGGGTAGAAATGAAGGCGAATCTTCATATCTTTTTCTCTCAGTTTCTCCTTTTTCTAAGAATAGGTAATTCTTAGATTTTCCTTGAGTATCGATCATTTCTGGTCGTGTTCCATCTACACCACCAGTTTCAGAAAAATAATTGGAAGATCCTTCAATACTAACGATCCCAGTTCGACGGATGATGTCGGTTACAACAGTTATGAAAATACGCGCTTCGGCGGTGGATATACTAAACTTATTGGATATGGATTCAAATAGGCGATCGTCAGACAAGTCAAGATGGCAAGCTAGTAAGGTATAAGCTTCAAAAGTAGATCGCCGATTAAAAGGTAGCGCAAACTCTCTCACTAAGATTTCTTTGGCTCGTTTTTCAGCTTTATCTTCACAGTCTCTTTTGTTATTAAAACTCTGTTCATCTTCTTGCCGATAGCTCTTGTAATTGTCAGCAGAAGTTCGGTCTGGATGAGGAATGGATGTTTCTACAAAAATTAATTTTAACCGCTCGGTTAATTTTTTAACTGTGACAACACCATCATCACCTTTTGCTGCTTGAAATGATTGCCATAGCATTTGGCGATAAACTTTTTCAGTTGAGTTACGTTGATAGTCAGAAGCAAAAAATGCCGCATCTTGACGACCATCAGAAAAAGTTAATAACTTCCGCTCGGATGCTTCTCCATTTTTGCGTTCGGCTTCTGGTAATAGCTCAAATAAACTATCGATCGCGATTTGCAAAGGTTCGTCAGTATAGGTGACAAAGCGATTAATAGTTTGGGAACGAGTCGGTCTAACACCACAAGCCGCACATTTTGGTAAATAGCATCCATTTGATTCTTTATCATTTTTATGGCGATGCCATGCCAAATGAAATTCTCCTTCTACTCGATCTTTTGAGGTGAAGTCTTTCTTTGCAGCTATCCCCATCCAACCATCTCGATCGCTCAAAATCATAGTTTGGGCTGTGGAAGATTTTTCTTCTTCACCTTCGCCGATTTCATCTTCTTCGGTGATGCTATCTAAGTTACCAGAAGTGAGCGTGTAGATATTTTTATTGTCTTTCAATCCTTGATATGATCGCGGTAGAGATTCTAATTTCCCACTATTACTATTAATTTGGGTGAATGAGTATCCTTGTCCGCATTGAGAACAACTACCTAATTCTAAAACAGGTGAACTGCAATCTTCACAATTTTTCTTTTCATTCAAATAAAGACGACCGTATCGACGCGGTTTATCTGCATATTCAGGATCGGTTTCTGCACCACAACACTGAGGATTAACACAAGCATATAGTCCCTCTAGACTGCGAAAGAGAAGATGAATTTTTACAGGTAGAAGTGGTAAATCATCATCACGCTGACGAGCCATCGTCCCTAACTGTAATAAA
>NZ_JANOJV010000114.1:0-10819 GCF_031418915.1 Chamaesiphon sp. VAR_48_metabat_135_sub
AGCGGAATCAAGCATGTATGCTTTGGGGCGAACGATTATCAATTTCCGTCGTCGCATCGAACAAATGCAGGATCGGCTAAATAATTGCACTCCAGATCCAGAAGGATTGAGAGAGTTTTTATTCGAGCATTATAAGTTCAGTTCGACTGGATCTAGTAAATCAAATAAATCATCTGACCAATTGGAACTGTGGGATCGAGAAGATGAGGAAGACGATGATGATGAGCTAGAAGCCGAGCCAAAAATAGAAAAGCGGCAAAAACTTAAAACCTCGATCGAGCAAGCTACTGATGGTTTAGATATCGCCGCTGCAAACAGAATTCATCAGCTATTATTAGATTATTGCGATAGCGATCTCGCACATCTGGTCGAAATTCAAAAGTTGCTAACCACCGAATTTATTAAAGACCATAAGCGCGAACAAGTTACGCAAAAAGTTCGCGAACTAACTGCTCAAGGACATAAGGTATTATTAATTTCCACCTTCTCTGATACCGTCATCGATTACTTTAGCTACATGGCAAAAGATCGAGATATTGCGGATGCTGGCATCGGGTTAGCGATCGGTAGTATCAAGCAATATTATAGTGATGATAAAGTAACTACTTTCACTCAACACCATGCCTGTAAAGGCGATCGATGTAGCTCCAATCTCAAACGCAAAGAACTATTTCGATTATTTGCCCCGATCGCGACTTGTAAAAATCCTGTGGATCGACCACAACCCGATCGCGAGATTGCGGTCTTAATCGGCTCAGAAACCCTCTCGATCGGTCAAAACCTCCAAGATGCCAATTATCTCATCAACATCGATCTACCGTGGAATCCAATGATGCTGGAGCAAAGGATCGGCAGGATCGATCGACCCAAACACCAACCAACCGCAAATATCTACATTTACTATGCAAATAGTGAAAGCCAACTACTACGTCAAGCTACTCGCCTTAACAATCTCAACCAAAAATTAGTCGGCGATTTAGCCCAGCCCAGCGAAGATATCCGCGAACTTGCCAGCATGAGTAATTTGGGTGCTTCTGTGTATGGTGACACCCGTTTTGATGACACAATTCTGCCTGGTTATGTAGAGTTTATTCATAGCTTAGTAACAGCCAGGAGTCTCGAACAGGAAAGTTTGCAAGAACAGGCTGCCCGCAAACGAGATACCGCCCAAAATCTTTACACCCAACAAGAACTTTTGTATGCCAGTGATATCCAGAAACTAATTACTAGATTAGGTACAGATTATCAAGCTAATCCAATCTCGATTGGGCATCAAACTGGCAGCTCAGAACCCAGCGGACTTTTAGCTTTAACACTGAAATATTTTGGCCCCAATGGTGAATCAATTCCCGATCTCCAGCGACAAATTTTTTGGAACGATCTCACATCAGATCGAGATGGTTTTGGTAATGCGATCGCGATGGCAATTCGCACGACAGAATTTCACCAAACCACTTCCACTCATCAGACTTTAGCCTGCATGATAGCAATTTATCAAGAGCTAATTAACTTCAAACAAAGCTTAGTTACAGATCTAAAAATATCTAATTTAAACGATACCTTCGGCAGGCAATGCCAACGAGTCAATATTAGTTCAGATCGATTAAACAAAATCAATAGTCGGATTCAAAAGTTAGAGAGCTTACCGCAGGGACTCACTAGACAACATATCAAACAAGCTCTACGGCTGTTGAATGATTGGAAGCAAAACAAAGAAGTTCAGCAGATTCTCCGCGACTATACAGAGGGTGACAAATCTCAACTGTCGATCGAGGAATACACCACTAATTTAGTCTATGACACGATGAACCAGGGTTTAATTCCGAAAGCAGAAATCCAGGCTGTCGATCTGAGTTTATCGCTAGATGCTATGTTGCTCAGAGTTATTTTTTAAAGTCTCGATCGATAAATGGCTACAACTGGCTAGACATGTGCGGTTTCGGTAGAATGGATAGGTGCCAAACCGCTGCAAATAAATAATGCCTCTATTTTCCTATCAGGTTCGCTGGTTCGATCGTTTAGCAGACATCCGACAAGATGATTGGGATGCCCTGGCAGTGCCGTTAAAGACTCCATTCCTGGAGTGGGAATGGTTGAATACGTTAGAGACTTCTGGCAGCGTCACAGCGGAAACTGGGTGGCTCCCCAAGCATTTGAGCGTGTGGAAGGGGCAAACTTTAGTTGGGGCTGCGCCTTTATATGTCAAGGGGCATAGTTATGGTGAATTTGTCTTCGATAATCAGTGGGCGGAATTGGCGCAGCGGATGGGAATTAGGTACTATCCCAAGTTGGTGGGGATGAGTCCGATTACTCCGGCGGAGGGTTATCGATTTTTAATCGCAGAGGGCGAAGATGAAGCGGCAATTACGGAATTGATGGTGCGATCGATCGATGAATTCTGTACCAATCATCGCTTATCTGGGTGTCACTTTTTATATGTCGATCCTGAATGGCGATCGCAGATGAATGAATATGGGTATAGTACTTGGATCAATCATAATTATGTCTGGCAAGATCGGGAGTATCAAAATTTTGATGATTATTTAGGCGGATTTAATGCCAACCAACGCCGGAATATTAAACGCGAGCGAAAATCTGTTAGCGATGCGGGGTTAAATTTAACTACGGTGACGGGAGATGAAATTCAGCCGCAGTTATTTTCCCAGATGTATGATTTTTATGCCGATACCTGTGATAAGTTTGGCTGGTGGGGAAGTAAGTATCTGACTCCCGAATTCTTCGAGCAGCTCCATCAAAATTATCGCCATCGGGTGGTGTTTGTGACGGCGACGGGGGTAGATCCCTCGATCCCTGTGGGGATGTCTTTTTGTATTACTAAAGGCGATCGATTGTACGGTCGTTATTGGGGCAGTAGTGAGGATGTAGATTGTCTCCATTTTGATGCTTGCTACTATACCCCGATCGAGTGGGCCATTCAAAATAATATTAAAATTTTCGATCCTGGGGCAGGCGGTAGACATAAGAAGCGGCGAGGTTTTCCGGCGACGGCTAATTATAGTCTCCATCGGTTTTATCATCCCCGCTTCGGGCAAATATTGCGCGATTATCTGGAGGAATATAATCAGTTGCAACAGCAGGAGATTGTATCGATCAATGAAGCTTTACCAATGAAAATTACTCAATCCTCGATCGATTAGGGGTGTGGGAAGTGTGGGATGAGAATGGACGCACTTGCTCCAAATTCACTATTCAGTATCCACTGTCTTGATTCGCTAAACCGTCGGGGAATAAAGGCGTGCCCGAATCGCTATCCACTATTCACTACTCCTACTGACGATCGCACCCCCGATCTCAGAGAGTATTTATCCCTAAAAATCTCGATAATTAGATAAAAATCGATACAAATCACAACTAAATAGGTTAGTCTAGATCTAAATATAATTATTTTGTGTTTGAGTTATGACTTTATTAACTAATAATTTAACAACGATCGATAGTCAACTGTCCCATCGCCATATCGATCTCGATCCAGAAGGTTACTTGATTATTTATCTCGATCGAGAAGCTGGATTAATCTGTGCCAAGCATTATACTAATGTCATCGACGATCGCGGTCTGGCAGTTGACCCCGAAACTGGTAAAGTAATTCCCGCCAAAGGTGGTGTCGCTCGGACTAGTACCACTCTATTTACCGGACGAACTGCTAAGGAATTATGCGTTAAAGTCATCGAAGAAGCTCAACCTTGTCCGGTGACGATGTTGGATCATGCAGCTTATTTAGGACGAGAATTCGTCCGCGCTGAAATTGCTTTACTTTCTGGATCGGAATATATTCAAGATTAAGTTAGTGGATAATTGATAGTTCTTTCTGACTCCGGCTACTGGCTATTAGCGCAATAACACAGTCTGTTATCGCACCAATAACCAATCCCTGATAACTAATCTTGATTTTGATACCACCACCAAGTTGCCATCGGAATTACGGTAGCAGCAATTAAGAGTCCAATCACGATAATCAGAAAATTCGTGCGGTTGGCATCAGTTTCTTCTGCTTTTAAATAAGTTCTCCCAACTTCTGGTGTAGATATAACTTTTGGTGGCCCAGGATCTGCTTGTCCTGATAATACTGCACCAAGTCGATCGGTCGCATCACTAAAAGCCTGATTATATTTATTCCCACTGCGTAGAGGTATACCCATTGTTTCCGAGATTGTACTAGTCGCAATTGCGTCTGTCAGGGTTGCTTTAACATCAGTGCCAGTTTGAATACCGATGGTATTGGTGACATTATCCAAGACAATTAGTGTTTGATTGGCTTGTTCGGCTGGCGTTGCAAACCATTTTTTAAACAGTTTATCTGTAAAAGTTTGAATGGTATCGCCGTAATCGAGCCGATGAATGGTGACAAACCGGACTTCTTTGCCCGTCTGCTGGGCAAGTTTTTCTAATGTACCTTTAATATTACCTTGGGTAGATAAACTCATCACATCCGCTTTATCGACAATCCAAGTTGGTACACCTGCGGAGACAACCGGAACTTCGTAAACAGCAGTGGCACGAGCGGGAAGCGCGAATATCCCGATCGAGATCGTCGTAATGATGAATAATAACAGGATTTGACGGAGACAAGAACGAATATATGACACGATCTTTTTAGATATAATTATGTGTCTTAACTTTAACAGAATCAGATCCGCGATCGATTAAATTATGGAAGAGGGGGAGTTGGGGTGTGGGGGAAATGATGAGTATTTCCTTTACCCTAAAGCCTAAATTCGGAGATTGAGCTGTTGGAGGACTGGGGAATTAGACACGATCGAAATCGTCGCGGGATATAATTGTCCAGGAGTAGAAATATCATAAGCACCTAGAGCGAGATCGGCAAATTCATAGCTACCATCAAGGTTCGAGTTCGTCGATCGACGAACTCCAGTACCATAGAGATCGATTGCAACTACTTCGACATGGGGGAGTGGTTTCCCCAACGAGTCAGAAACAACCCCTGTCACTGTATAGATCGGAATTAAGGGGATGGGAATTGTAGTGTAGCTACCAAGCGCAACATTGACGCGGAGGGATTCGGGCGGTTTACCTGTCGCGCTGGAGAGAAAACTGCGCCAATAAGCGGGAAGATGAGTGGGATTGAGATCGAGTCGATAGCTACCAGGTGCTGCTCTGACCTCCACGCTATCGGCTAGTTGGGTTGTCTGAGTGAGATTGAGTGGCTTATTGTCGAGGGTGATTAGTTCGGGATGCCAGTATTTCTCTTCGTCTGGGTCTTGTTTGCCATTACCATTGCGATCGAAAAATGGTTTAATAGTAATCCCACCGCGAGTACGGAGATCTTCTACCCGCGTATTCGCCACTTGGATTCCACCTTGAAGATCGATGGTAGATTGCAATTCTAGTGAAAAATTCGCCCGATTGGTAAACGCCGAAATGCCCTGGTATTTGCCCATTAACTGCAAGCCTGGAGAGAACTTCACCCCAATCCCCATATTTGCACCGCGACCGAATCCACTCCAGCCGTAGCCCAATTCTGATTGGAGTGTGGTAGATTGGTACCGCCAGAGTAATTGACCGAAGGTCGTCGGTAAAATCGATCGAGTCGATTGATAGTTAGCGACTAGACTCTGAGTCGTACCAGTGGGTGCGGGGAGTTGATAACTTACTTCCGAATTGAGGCTGATTTCATTTCCCTGCAATCCAATCAGCCAATTATTTTGTTGGTGACTGGCACTCCAGCGCAAGAAAGATTTACTGTCGAAAGTACCTTGGATACTGCTAGTGCTCTTCGGTGCCACACTAAAACTATAGTTACCACCGATCGCGACCCCCGACAAACTATCATATTTACTAGTCGCCGTAAATGTAGGTGTCAGCAGCCAATTAAGATCGGCACGACTGGATAATTTATCGCTACTAAAATTGGCATTAAAAGTCGGTGTTGGTTTATAGCTCATGCTACTCACCACATCCCAGCGATTCCCCGTTACTGCCGATACAGATGCTTGGAGCGGGATACCTGTAGGTTGCCAAAATACCTCACTCAAACCCCGTACCGCGATCGGATCGTAAATGATCCCATTCCCAATTGTCAAAGATTCGCTAATCCCCCGTCGATAAGCCAAGCCTCCCTGCAACCCATCGAACTTACCAAGAAACTGATTTGTCCCCCGATTATAATTCACCCCCGCCGAAGCAATCCACGCCCCAGCTCCTACTGGTAATTGCCCTGGCACCGTCGTAAACGTCACATCTTGCACTTGCGGATCTGCGGTGAGTTGTCCGCTGGGATATAGTAATAGTCGATAATTATTGCCAAATTCTCCCTCCTTACTCACCACGACATTCTCGAACCGAAACACGCCCGAACTATCTACCAAAATTTGCCCGACGACATCGGTATTAAAACCCCGCACTAGTCGCACCACCGTTCCTGGCTGCGCTCTTCCAGCCACAGTTCGCCCCAATTGACTCGATTGCAACCGCTCATTCGGCACAAAATCGCCCCCAGAAAGTGATGTCGGTGGCGTGAAATCTTCCCGCTGAATCGTCGTCACACCCCAATAGGCACCTGTCGGACTGCCTTGTCTGCGCCAAAACGGACTTTGAGAACCGGAAATCCAGTCAGTACTGGGACTTTGATTGATGACGACAGCTTCGCTCAATCCCCAAGTCAAAAGATTGGCAAGTTTGGGTTGCTCGACACGTAGATACCAACTAGAGCCGAAAACTGTCCCAACTGCTTTAAATTCACCTTGAGTATTGAGTTGATTATTGGCCGAACCACTCAGATTAATCCGCTCCTGAACTGCACTTAAATTAGCTATAGGTGGATAAATAGTAGCTAATCCATCTAAACTCACTGGTGGAGTTATTACTGCAAGTTGAGAGGGATTTTTGGGCAAGGTGTAGCTAAATCTGAGGGCTACTTCGCGAGCGTCAAAGGTAATTTTAATCCCTGGTAATTTTTGGAGATCGCCAATGGTAATTGCTTTTCCCAATTGAGGATGCGATCGCAATTGACGCGGATTAAATCTAACTAAGAGATAAGAAGAAGTGAGTTCTAATTCTCCACTAGATAATTGTCGTTGTTGAATTTCTAATAGTTTGAGCGTGTCATCAAAAGGGAGTAGCCATCCTTCTAAATTAATGGCGCGTTGGCTCTGGGTGTCGATCGAGCCTTCTATGCTAATTTGCTGAGAGAGTAAATTATTGACGATCGCATTAATGCGATTAACGGTGCTGTTTTGAGGATCGACAGGTTGCGATGATTCACTAACTAATTTTAATGGGATCGCGATCGCACTAACCGTTCGTATAGTTCCAGAAAATCCGCACCATAGGATAACCTGCATTACCAAACTAATGTGAGGGCGAGGACACTTCCATCGGGATATCAGATTTTTTGGCGTAGCCTTTCCCTTAGAAAATCGCAAGCAATATCCAAAATAAGAATCAATTAGATTTTATCAGAAGATCCTCTCTGCTGATACCGTTTCCCCTGCATCATTTAATAACATCACCAAAATCTGTAAGGGTGCCCTATCTTGACGCACTCTCCGCCAGGAGATATAAAAACGCCGCTTAATGGGTGCCCTTCCCATCTCGAACATAGCAATCAATATCCCCCAACGACAGGATCTAGCCAATCCAGTATTTCGCGTTTGAGTTGATGTAAATCGCGGTGAACTTCTTGCTTAATCCACTGTCCGATCGCATCAAACGGCGTAAAAACTTGCGAATTAATTGACAATTGAAAATCTTGTCCTAATGGCGTGAGATGAGTACCATTAATAATCTGGGTTGAAACTTTCCCTGGAAAGATTTTGTTTAAGGTTCGATCGAGCGTATATGATTGATCGATCGTGTCATTATTAAACTTGACAATTAGATTGCGACGGACATCATAATAATCGGCAATTAAATCGAGAGTTTCTTGGGGATTGGGTGAAAATTCTACATTGAATTCTTGAGGCATTTGACCCATCAAAGGTACCGCATCACGAGCCGAAAAATTATTAAATGAAATTAGAATATTTCCCGATCGATTAACGTCATACATACTACCAATTAGCAGATGTAGCTTAGAACCCATACTATGTCCCATCCCATACACGGGTAGAGAATTAGGAGGTAAATACCGACGTTTTTGGAGCAATTCTAATGTATCTTCAAAACTATTATAGACCTCACTCGCGATCGATCGATGATCGAAAGTATTAATAAATGGGGTCGCAATAGTTGCATACCCTTGTTTTCCTAAATTTTCCAGCAACAGTCGATAAGTAATATGCGGAGCCGCCGCCACAAATGCACCACCCAAGAAATGGATGACTGCACGCGGCTGACGCGGAATATAAACCCAATTACCAGAAATTTCTTGCCAATTCATTCTTTCAAAAAGGGGGGGATCGATAAATTTACGAAAAGCCTAAAGCCTAAGCCCTAAAGCCGATCTTAGAAATAACCAAAAAAGCTATCGTAGTCGAGATCGCTATCTTCATTATTGTAGGGAGTTCGATCTGCAAATTCATTAGGTGTGCGTTCATCGCTCCATCCCCACCAGGCTGTTCCGCATTCACAAAGATAAAATTCTTGCCATTTCCGTTTGCGATTTTCGACAAATACGGGCGAACGACGATCGATCCAAGCAGCAGTAGCGGCTGTAGAGCTAGCGTGACAACTAGGACAGCAAAATCCGCGAGCGTGAGTTGCTATTTCTCTCCAATCTGGTGGGGTAGGGCTAAAAGCTTCCATGTATGATGTTAAATATGCGGATAGTGTTTTTGGTAACAATGATATTAAGAATTAGCGAGCTAGCCAAAAGTAGCCCTGGCGTAACTCGACACTTCGAGGAGCTTCAGTGCATTGCTACGCTCATCACAAGTAGCTGCTGGGCAGATCGAGACTATAGTTACACGAGCTACAGATAAATACTTGTCGATCGCTATAATAAGTAGTTTAACGAGGATCTGTTGAGTCTAGTTAAATTGGTAGGATCTAAACAAACAAATAAATAACACCTAATTTTAGAAGAACTAATTAAATTCTTATGACAACTTTTGATACCCTCGCTGACGCTCCCGATCTCACCGCTGATGACTATATCGTCGTCGGTGTGGCTACCTGCTTCTTCCGTGACGATGATGGGGTTCACGAACTCAAAGTAATCGAACCCATCCCTTCCTCCGCCTTAGAAGCCCTGATTAAAGGCATTCCCACCTCTTATGAAATCGCTGCCGCCACTACTCTGGGCGCACTCATCGCTGGCGATACCCCTCAAATTCCTGCTAGTTTCCCCGCAGACTGTCAACTGGGCAACGAATTTGCCTATCGTTGTATAGCATCAGCCCGCACCTACAAACGCCGCCCTGAAGCCACAGCGCATATCCTTCCAGGTGATATCTATAATAGCTTCAACTACTCCACCGAGCGGAAGCGGGTGCTCAATGCCGATCGAGTCGTCACTAAAGACGATAATGTCAAACAACACGCCTATACTCACCAGAAACTCTAATTTTAACTGGTTGTTAGCAACATCAGCGATCGCTAATTAATCGCTGATGGTGACAGTGTAACAGTTTGATGATGTAGATTGGATCGATCGACCTTCAAACTGGATACATTGGCAATTTTCCTACACGCACCTGTTTGACATAATGGACGAATCTGATTCAGAAAGATTAATTTTACTGATCGATGACGATCGAGATCGCGCTCAATTAATTGAAACTGCGCTGCAATCTTTCCAGCATCGCGTTATTACGATCGCGGATGGGATCGAAGCGATCGATTTTCTCAATCGCCGTGGTGATTATCTGGATGCACCGCGTCCAGATCTGATTTTGCTAGAGTTGAATTTACCTGGCAATGAGGGGCAAGATCTACTCGCTAAAATTAAGGCAGAACCCCAGTTGCGGCGAATCCCGATCGTAGTCTTGACAACTGCGGCAAGTGAGGCGGATATTTTCAGCACTTATCTGCTGCAAGGCAATTGCCACATTGTTAAATCTACCGATCTCGATCGATTGCGTCAAATTGTCCAACGGATTGAAGAATTTTGGTTCGGAATTGTGACATTACCTGTAGCGTAATTTTCGCTCGAATGACTATTTTCATTAAAAAATTATAAGTTTTGCTGAGTAAAGCAGATTATTGTATTGTTTCAAAAACGTTGGTAATGGTTGAGTTATGCTTTGAGAGCTAGACCGACAATCCACGCCCAAAAAAGGTAACGGTTCTTCACAGCATCAGCGTCTGCCTTCACTAACGAGGTAATATTTATGACAGGCATTAGTCTCGGCACTCCAGATCTTAATCTCACCAGCTTGAAACAGCCGTCGATTAATATCTTGACCAAAATTCAGTCTCACGGGGTGTTGCTAGTTCTACAAGAGCCGGATTTGACGGTGATTCAAGTTAGTAATAATACGTCAATGGCATTTGGACTGTCACCAGATCGGGTGTTGGGACAGCCATTAGAACAGATTTTAGATGCTTTTCAGGTAGACCAATTTCGAGAGGGCTTGGCAGCCCAAAATCTTGATTCGATCAATCCGAGTAAGGTGTGGGTACGGAAATCTGGGGATGATTATTTGGTATTTGATGCGGTTTTTCATCGCAGTCCCGACGGATTTCTGGTGCTAGAATTGGAACCAGCCCAGACGAATGAAACTATTCCGTTTTTAAGTTTTTATCATTTAGCGAAAGCCTCGATCGGTAAATTAGCGGCAACGGCTGATTTACACGCCTTCGGTCGGATTGTGGTCGGTGAAGTCCGCAAGGTGACTGGATTCGATCGAGTCATGCTCTACAAGTTCGACGATGATGGGCATGGCGAAGTAATTGCCGA